>JBCBQE010000034.1:0-16568 GCA_039820385.1 Cyanobacteria bacterium J06635_10 | reverse complement strand
ATCGACAAGCAAATCAACATAGTTTCCAACTAATCCGAATTAACCCAATCGGTGGGGTTTAGATTTCATAAAAGGATTGGTTGGTATGAGGTTTCCAACTAATCCGAATTAACCCAATCGGTGGGGGACATAATCTTAAATGGTGACATTGTAGCAATTAGGTTTCCAACTAATCCGAATTAACCCAATCGGTGGGGTTTGGGAAGACGGTTTCATTCATTAGGCTATCAAAGTTTCCAACTAATCCGAATTAACCCAATCGGTGGGGTATCTTTGGATTCCATGTAGGATGTCCATAAATCGTTTCCAACTAATCCGAATTAACCCAATCGGTGGGGAGTTCGCCCAGCAGTCCTTACCCAGTAAGGATTTCAGGAGCCAAATCGACACACTCTTGAAAAACATTATATATGTTGTCCAAAATTGCACAAAACACAAGCCTGAAACCCCTATCCTGCAAGGCATCGACACACTCCAACGAAATAATAGGCATTTGGGCGATTTGCCGGAGTGTGTCGATTTTCATGTTAACTTCATCCTCCTAATAATTGCCAAAGCTATATGACATAATAGTTTGGCGGCGCTTGGGGATGTTCGCTACCAATAACTAACACTCTAGAAACTGCATCCTCAGAAATCCAATAAAAACGCACGTTGTCTTCGGACGGTTTAACGATTTTTTTTGATTTTTCAAAAAGTTGTCGCATTTCATCCAAATTCAAAAAGCATTCAAATACAGAAAATTGTACTCTTTGCCCATAACCTTCTAAAAAGTTTGATAACTTAGTGCGTCTCTTATCATTAGGAATATCATATACAACAACCACTAGCATCTTCAATACTAAAAATTAATTTGTAACTTAAGTATATGATGCTTAACTAGTGGTAGGTAGATTTTAATTTAACTTGCCCTTAGAAAGGATTCATAAGTCATATCAGATAACAAACAACGTTTGTATCTCCTTACCTGTAATTGAATTGCGTGTCTATATGTCACTTGAGAAATTATATCTGGATGAGAAATTTCTTCATTCATCCGGCTTTCAAATTGTCTCAGAAAAACTCTTCTAGCGGTTTGATTTAAATAAACTCCTCCCGTGGTTGCAACTAAGTCAAAATCTTTTGGCTTAAATTCACTATTATTAATCACCTTTAGAATCAAACTATCAACAATGGGAGAACGAAATTCTTCCATCAAATCAAAAGCTAAATAAGTTTTCTGCTTATCACCATAATGAAAATTACCGATATAAGGAGAAAGCCCTTCAGCAATAATAAAGCTCAATACATTGTTAAATAAAAGCGTATAACCAAAACTCAATAGTGAATTTATTTCATCAGTAGGAGGTTGACGAAATCTTTGGGAAAAGCTAAATTTAGGATTAGTAATTAAACTGCCAAAAGCTGGAAAGTATCTTGCAGCAGCAATTCCTTCATAACCGCGTAAAGTATCTAAGTTATCAACATAATTTAAAGCATCAATATCTTGATTAATTCCGTAGATAGCTCTTTCGACATCTTCTATTTTGCGTCTGCGATTAAATCGCATCAATAACTGTTTGGAATTTAATAATTTACCTAAAACAACCGCTCTTGATACGCTAAATCGAAACAAATCATCATTACGTCTTTCTACTTGAACTAATTGATTATCTAAATGAATAGATTGTTCGCTCCATAAATGACCCTGATATCGACCACTTTGGCTGAGATATATCACAGGAATTTGTTCTTGCAAACAAGCTTGAAGTACAGAAGTTGATAATTGAATATTGCCAAAGACTAAAATTTGCTGTACTTCTCGAATCGGAACTTCAAGTTTCGGTTTTTCTGAGACATGAATAATAAAGCGTTGATAATCTTTATAAATATTGGTTCCTTGTTCGATTAAATAAATAGCAGCCATTTCTTGATTCCAAATATTTTTTTGAAAGGGACTATCATCCTCTTTTACTTTGGGAAGTTTTGCTGTAATTGTTTCGGCAAAATAAGGTTTGTGTAAGTAGCGGATATTTTCATAACCCAAACCTACAAAATCATTAGTTGAAGGTGCAGTCTCTAAATTATTTTCCTCTGAGGATATAATTTTCGAGGTACTTTTTTTTTACTCAATTTTTTGGCTGTTTTGCGAGCAGTTTGTTTCGTGCTATTGTTGCCTATCGCCGACTTTAATTTCGCATTATTCGTATCTACAGGAAAAATAGCATTCTCTAAAAAACCATGACCTAAAAACCTAAAACCGCGCTCAAAATTCGTAATTTGGGTTTTCTCTTCATTTATAGATAATCCCATTGAATCCAACAGATTGATAACTTCTAATTTCGCGCTAAAAATTCTTTCTTGACTAGCTGATAAAATCAAAAAATCGTCAGCATAACGGACAATTTTTAAATCGGTTGCGCTGATGATTTCATCAAATTCATCAAGATAGATATTTGCCAAAATTGGAGAAATCACTGCACCTTGAGGAATACCTTTCTGAGGTAATATTAATCCCTCTCTAGTTTCCACACCAACCGATATCCAAGATTTAATCAAACATAAAATTCCTGGATTATCGATATGTAACCTGACCTGTTGTAATAAGCGATGATGGTCGATATTATCAAAGAACTTAACAATATCAGCATCCAACACCCAAACGTAACCCATATCTCGCCAGTCGGCTATTTTTTCCACCGCATTGATATAAGATAAATTGGGACGATAAGCAAAGCTGACTGGTGAAAATTTTTCTTCCATTAACGGACTAATTACATTTAATAAAGCCTGTTGGACAATTCTGTCCCGAATTGTTGGTATTTTCAACTCTCTTTGGGAACCGTTTCTTTTAGGAATAATTACCTGTTTGCAAGGAAGAGGTTGATAACTACCGTCAGCAACAGAATTCATTAACTGATAAATATTCACCGTTTGATTTCCAGCAAATTGGCTAATAGTTTCACCATCAACACCAGCACAACCGCGTTTATCAGCAACCTTTTCCCAAGCACGCTGAAAATTATTGATATCGATAAATTGACTTGCAATCATAATAAGTAATAAGTAAGAAGTAAAAAGTAATAAGTAAGAAGTAAGAATTAATTAATAATTAATAACTGCTCACTGTATGTCCCTCTGGGACACGCTACGCTAACACTGAAAACTGTTCAACAATTCGCTTTAATTCTTGAACCATCCAAGAATCAGCATCAGTTTCTAAAAATAGTTGTAATAAAGTCTGGTAGTACCATAAAGTTCCTTTTTTACCACCTTTAAACTTTTCCCAAGTCTCTTCCCCTTCCTGAGATAAATCTCTCAAAATACTGCGAGCGTTATGCAATTTGTCCGCTAACGAAACCTTACGAATAGAAGGGGAAGCACCACGCAAATTATCAATATATTGCTGTTTGCGCTCCAACCAAGGAGGCTTTGGTATAGTATCCGTATCGCTACAACCATCAACTATTTCCGCAACTTTTGCACCAAACATATCAAAAATTACTTCACGAGTTGCTTGACCTCCTTGGTCTTCCACCGCATCATGTAACAATGCAGCTATAGCTTCATCTTCATTACCACCATCTTCTAGTACTAGTGCAGTTACGCTCAAAAGATGACTAATATAAGGAACATTGCTTCCCTTTCTAATTTGTTTATTGTGTAATCTTGAAGCGTATACTAAAGCTTGTTCAAAACGATTAGTCAAAAAATATTTTTGTGTTGTATTTAAATTCATATTATTTACAGGTCAAAGGTTAAAGGTCAAAGGCAAATAAGATAAACTAACAACTAACCACCAACAACTAACAACTAACAGCTAACAACTCCTTTCTTATAGATAAAGTTTATAAGTAGCTTCTATTTCTGTTTTCATCCGCTGTCGTAAATCTAAGGGTAAAATTACCTCAACATTTGGACACCAAGCTCGCAAACGCATGACAATATTATTATCATCAATTCGATAATTGATTTTGCAATAAATATCGCGCTCGGAACGAGATTGTACTACAGAAATTAATTTTTTCTGTTCTAAAGATGCCTTTGGTGTATAAGATTTAATCAATTTTTCTACCTGCTTGCGGGTGATCTTCTGAAACATATCATCTCTTTCTGTTCCCCGGATATAATTACCGTAAAAATATTGGTCAAATCTTAGTATTAATAATGTTTCAGGTTTATGGATATCAAATCCCCAAACTGCTGACATTTTCTCTTGAATTTCATCGGGGCTCGGTGGATATTTACCGTAACATTTATCTAAAAAGTGTTTGGGAATATTGAGATTATCTGTATCAGAATCTAATTTATTTAATTCATCTAAACGCAGAATTTTATCAAGTCGATAATCATACCAATCTATTTTAATCCAAGGATTTTTTCTATTCGGCTGAGGAATTTGACCATAAGCAAATAAATAAGGTGCGCGTTTATAGTAATAAATGCAGACTGGATAAACAATACAATCAATTGTTTCTTGATATAGTTTAGCGCTACGATAGTTTAATTTAATTAAAGGTACTTTGTCTCTTTCCCAAAGACTTTTTATGTTTTGCTGTAGCAGTTCTATATGCTCATTTAAACTTGAATGAACTATATACTCTGCATGGATAAAAAATCGTTGGATACCATTAATAGGTTGTGAAAAAGAATTATTAAAAGCTGATAATTCATGATTTGTGAATTGTTCTGAAGCAATTTCCTTATTTTCTAGGGAGCTTAAGAAAACTTTCGGGAATCTATTTACTTTTGTATATATAACTTTGCCACTAGATTTTTTAATATTTAACCAACCTAAATTTACCAAAGATTGAAAATCGTTGTCTTTTAAATTACGACCAGTAACTGCAAACAAACGTCCTCCTGGTAAGGATTTGGAAAATTTTTTATTAGCAGTTAGCGATTTAACTTCTGATTGTATGTGTTGAGATTTATTTTTAGCTATTCCACCTTGAAGTAGATTATTTAATTCATTACCTTCAAAGAAATAATATTTTTTTAGCGATTGACACCAGCGATTTTCGTCAACTCTTAAACTTGATTCAAACAACCATTGCTTTAGTTTGATAGCACATCGGCATTTTTCTTGGGTAAAATCTTGATTTAACTCATTTACATTATGTAAATCTGGTATGCAATCGCGTTGATGATATTTTTTAGCATCAATAAAGAATAAATCGCGCCATTCCAAAAAAGTAAACTCTTCTTTCAAATCCAATTTTACCTCATCACTTTCATCCCCATAAATTGACCGCAAAATAACCCACATCCTGACTGCTTTTGCTAAATTTTGCTTTAGAGAACCTGCTGTTAATATCTTGAGAACTTCAACATTAGGAGGATAGTTAAAAACTTCTCTCTTCATTCTTATTCCCCGTATGCTAGATGTTTCTACTTTAACAGCAGGTGGAATATGCTATTTCCATCTTGTCGCTTAAATAATTAATAACTTTACTTTTTTTGTCCAAAGTCCAAAACTCATGAATCATAAAGAACTTGAAATAGCAAATCCTTCACAGATAACTTACTCATCTCCCCTCGATGCAACCCGTTTTCCCCCAGCATCTGCAGTAATCGCGTTTAGCAATTTTAGTTGAATGGTCGCGTGTTCTTACTACCCTTGCATAGGTTTGTGCGTCTACACCAGTAGTATCCAGATAAGCAACCGCTTTCTCCATCTCTACATCTTCTAAAATTTTTCTACGTATTTATATTTATTGATTTGTATAATATCTCTTTTCCTGCTGAGATGTTAGTTCTTGAACGAAAAATCACAGTAATCTAAAAAATGCTAACTTCAGTAAAACTTCAGTTTAATTTAAGTTTAGTGAATAAAAGTTTACAAAACCTATTTTTCTACAGTAAAAACACTGCTGTATAAAGCGATTAAGCAAAAAGTATATACAAATATTTTACTGAATTAACTGGTCAGTAAATTTGAAATAACTACCACAATTAATAGAAAATAGAAATGGGCGATTATCTGGTTTTTTGCAATGTTGGACGCACCGCAGGGGGATAACTCATTAGCACTAACTCAGGCAGTACCGTTAACGCTGCAACCGGCTGAAGTTTACATCAATTCCCTCGACCACAATTCGCGTCGCACAATGCGCCACGCTTTGAATACTATTGCGAACATTTTGACCGACAATCAATGCGACGCAACTACTTTAGATTGGTCAAAACTTAAATATCAACATACGGCTATAGTACGGGCTATTTTAATAGAAAAATATAGCCCTGCCATGACCAATAAGATGCTATGTGCCCTGCGACGAACGCTAAAGGAAGCTTGGCGACTGGAATTAATAACCAGAGAGCAGTATGCGCGGGCAGCCGATATCGCTCCAGTACCTGGTAAAAGGTTATTAAAAGGTAGGGCGCTCAACGATGTCGAAATTGCTACTATATGGAAACATTGTCTTAGCGACAATTCTAATCTTGGTTTGAGAGATACTGCTTTACTCGGAATATTAATGGTTGGGTTACGGCGTAGCGAAGTTACTCACCTCGATTTAGATCACTTCAAACCGCGTAATGCTTCTCTACATATCCTTAATAGTAAAAGAAATTTAGACCGGGTAGTTTATCTTCCACCAAAAGGAGTAAAAGTAATAAAAGAATGGATCAAATTCCGGAAAAAAGAACCAGGACCACTTCTTTACCCACTTAGTAGAGGGCACAATATTATATATAGAAGAATGTCCGACCAAGGCATACTTAAAGCACTTCAGGTAAGGGGTAAGCTTGCTGGTTTAGATAGCTTTACCGTACACGATTTTAGAAGAACTTTTATCACTAATTTACTATACGATGGAGTTGATATTATTACTGTTAAAGAGTTAGTCGGTCATTCTTCTGCCGATACTACTGCCATTTATGATATGCGCGGGGAAGAGTCCAAGAAAGAAGCAATTGCAAAAGTTAATACAATTATTCCTGAATTAAAAAAGCAAGAATCTAAGAAACGAAAATCAAAGCAACCTACTTTGAAATGTCCTAATTGTAAGTCAAAGGAACTTAATAAAAATGGATTTCAGCTATTAGCTGATGGCAATCAACATCAAAGCTATAGATGTAATAAGTGCGATTATGCCTTTACTCCACTGTTATCTGTGTCAGATAAATAATTTAATATACTGAATTTGACTTATCTTTAAAATCACTCTTAATAGGGAGCATCCCAATTTTGCAAAAGGATAAGAACAAGCCGATATTATTAGCGAGAATTACTCGCGAATAGTATTTGCAGTGTCTTATGCCCAGACCAACTTCAACAGATATTGATAAAGATAAGTTAGTCCGCTTTAAATCCATAAAAAAGTGATTCAAATCTTAGAAAAACAACAAAAACAAGTTCTCAAGCAAGGAAAGCTTGCTCCATCCGGTGCTTGGGTAGCACGTTACCAAGCACGTCAAAATAATAAAAAATATTGGTACTATAAATTATAAGCAACAGAACCATGTTTTCAATGTAAAAATCAATCTAAATTAAGTAAATACAAGCACTTGGGTAAAGCTGGGACTTCAGAACATATTGATGCTGTTATGTCTGTTTTTAGACGTAACCTATGAGATGAAATACAGTTGGGTAATCTATAGCCTTGATGATTACCTGTTAGACATCAGTTCTGGTTTTGAACAAGAAGAAGAAGAACCTAAAGATTGAAGGAGCCATACTATTCGCTAGTATCTCTCGCGAATAATCTTACTTCTTTTATTTTTGCCTGCATTGGGATGCTCCCTACCCAACTTATCATCGTTAAGATATTCAGGTTTTACTCCTTCTCCAATTAAATGTTCACAAGCTCGATTCTCAAAAAATTTTGAAAACATATACAGTGGTGCTGAAGCAAAGGCTAAACCATTTAAAATCATTGCTTTTACAACATGACCAGAACTAATTTTTTCGGAAATATCTTCTCCAACTAAGCTATTAACTATTTCTACTAACCCAATTGAATCAATAATTCCGGCAACTATTCCTAAATGGTCAATATTTTTAATTTCAATTTCTTTGAGAGTAGACATCGCACCTGTAAAATGTGAAAAACACCTTGCTTGTATTTTCACACTTTACGTGCTTAAAAACTTATAAAAATCTGTTATTTTCTATCAGCAAAATTCTTATCTCAACTAAAATCTAATACTGGCTACTAAATACATAATTACTAGTATTAATAGTAATTCTTCTCATTTAGCTTCAATAATTCTAATTGTTCGATAGTTTTTATGTACTATTTATGACTGTCAACCTATTTTGAAAGTTGTGGGGTACGGAATGTGGATTAAAAAATTACTATAGTAATTTTTTAATCCACATTCCGTACCCCACAACTTTCAAAATAGGTTGACAGTCATAAATAGTACATAAAAACTATCGAACAATTAGAATTATTGAAGCTAAATGAGAAGAATTACTATTAATACTAGTAATTATGTATTTAGTAGCCAGTATTAGATTTTAGTTGAGATAAGAATTTTGCTGATAGAAAATAACAGATTTTTATAAGTTTTTAAGCACGTAAAGTGTGAAAATACAAGCAAGGTGTTTTTCACATTTTACAGGTGCGATGTCTACTCTCAAAGAAATTGAAATTAAAAATATTGACCATTTAGGAATAGTTGCCGGAATTATTGATTCAATTGGGTTAGTAGAAATAGTTAATAGCTTAGTTGGAGAAGATATTTCCGAAAAAATTAGTTCTGGTCATGTTGTAAAAGCAATGATTTTAAATGGTTTAGCCTTTGCTTCAGCACCACTGTATATGTTTTCAAAATTTTTTGAGAATCGAGCTTGTGAACATTTAATTGGAGAAGGAGTAAAACCTGAATATCTTAACGATGATAAGTTGGGTAGGGAGCATCCCAATGCAGGCAAAAATAAAAGAAGTAAGATTATTCGCGAGAGATACTAGCGAATAGTATGGCTCCTTCAATCTTTAGGTTCTTCTTCTTCTTGTTCAAAACCAGAACTGATGTCTAACAGGTAATCATCAAGGCTATAGATTACCCAACTGTATTTCATCTCATAGGTTACGTCTAAAAACAGACATAACAGCATCAATATGTTCTGAAGTCCCAGCTTTACCCAAGTGCTTGTATTTACTTAATTTAGATTGATTTTTACATTGAAAACATGGTTCTGTTGCTTATAATTTATAGTACCAATATTTTTTATTATTTTGACGTGCTTGGTAACGTGCTACCCAAGCACCGGATGGAGCAAGCTTTCCTTGCTTGAGAACTTGTTTTTGTTGTTTTTCTAAGATTTGAATCACTTTTTTATGGATTTAAAGCGGACTAACTTATCTTTATCAATATCTGTTGAAGTTGGTCTGGGCATAAGACACTGCAAATACTATTCGCGAGTAATTCTCGCTAATAATATCGGCTTGTTCTTATCCTTTTGCAAAATTGGGATGCTCCCTATTAAGAGTGATTTTAAAGATAAGTCAAATTCAGTATATTAAATTATTTATCTGACACAGATAACAGTGGAGTAAAGGCATAATCGCACTTATTACATCTATAGCTTTGATGTTGATTGCCATCAGCTAATAGCTGAAATCCATTTTTATTAAGTTCCTTTGACTTACAATTAGGACATTTCAAAGTAGGTTGCTTTGATTTTCGTTTCTTAGATTCTTGCTTTTTTAATTCAGGAATAATTGTATTAACTTTTGCAATTGCTTCTTTCTTGGACTCTTCCCCGCGCATATCATAAATGGCAGTAGTATCGGCAGAAGAATGACCGACTAACTCTTTAACAGTAATAATATCAACTCCATCGTATAGTAAATTAGTGATAAAAGTTCTTCTAAAATCGTGTACGGTAAAGCTATCTAAACCAGCAAGCTTACCCCTTACCTGAAGTGCTTTAAGTATGCCTTGGTCGGACATTCTTCTATATATAATATTGTGCCCTCTACTAAGTGGGTAAAGAAGTGGTCCTGGTTCTTTTTTCCGGAATTTGATCCATTCTTTTATTACTTTTACTCCTTTTGGTGGAAGATAAACTACCCGGTCTAAATTTCTTTTACTATTAAGGATATGTAGAGAAGCATTACGCGGTTTGAAGTGATCTAAATCGAGGTGAGTAACTTCGCTACGCCGTAACCCAACCATTAATATTCCGAGTAAAGCAGTATCTCTCAAACCAAGATTAGAATTGTCGCTAAGACAATGTTTCCATATAGTAGCAATTTCGACATCGTTGAGCGCCCTACCTTTTAATAACCTTTTACCAGGTACTGGAGCGATATCGGCTGCCCGCGCATACTGCTCTCTGGTTATTAATTCCAGTCGCCAAGCTTCCTTTAGCGTTCGTCGCAGGGCACATAGCATCTTATTGGTCATGGCAGGGCTATATTTTTCTATTAAAATAGCCCGTACTATAGCCGTATGTTGATATTTAAGTTTTGACCAATCTAAAGTAGTTGCGTCGCATTGATTGTCGGTCAAAATGTTCGCAATAGTATTCAAAGCGTGGCGCATTGTGCGACGCGAATTGTGGTCGAGGGAATTGATGTAAACTTCAGCCGGTTGCAGCGTTAACGGTACTGCCTGAGTTAGTGCTAATGAGTTATCCCCCTGCGGTGCGTCCAACATTGCAAAAAACCAGATAATCGCCCATTTCTATTTTCTATTAATTGTGGTAGTTATTTCAAATTTACTGACCAGTTAATTCAGTAAAATATTTGTATATACTTTTTGCTTAATCGCTTTATACAGCAGTGTTTTTACTGTAGAAAAATAGGTTTTGTAAACTTTTATTCACTAAACTTAAATTAAACTGAAGTTTTACTGAAGTTAGCATTTTTTAGATTACTGTGATTTTTCGTTCAAGAACTAACATCTCAGCAGGAAAAGAGATATTATACAAATCAATAAATATAAATACGTAGAAAAATTTTAGAAGATGTAGAGATGGAGAAAGCGGTTGCTTATCTGGATACTACTGGTGTAGACGCACAAACCTATGCAAGGGTAGTAAGAACACGCGACCATTCAACTAAAATTGCTAAACGCGATTACTGCAGATGCTGGGGGAAAACGGGTTGCATCGAGGGGAGATGAGTAAGTTATCTGTGAAGGATTTGCTATTTCAAGTTCTTTATGATTCATGAGTTTTGGACTTTGGACAAAAAAAGTAAAGTTATTAATTATTTAAGCGACAAGATGGAAATAGCATATTCCACCTGCTGTTAAAGTAGAAACATCTAGCATACGGGGAATAAGAATGAAGAGAGAAGTTTTTAACTATCCTCCTAATGTTGAAGTTCTCAAGATATTAACAGCAGGTTCTCTAAAGCAAAATTTAGCAAAAGCAGTCAGGATGTGGGTTATTTTGCGGTCAATTTATGGGGATGAAAGTGATGAGGTAAAATTGGATTTGAAAGAAGAGTTTACTTTTTTGGAATGGCGCGATTTATTCTTTATTGATGCTAAAAAATATCATCAACGCGATTGCATACCAGATTTACATAATGTAAATGAGTTAAATCAAGATTTTACCCAAGAAAAATGCCGATGTGCTATCAAACTAAAGCAATGGTTGTTTGAATCAAGTTTAAGAGTTGACGAAAATCGCTGGTGTCAATCGCTAAAAAAATATTATTTCTTTGAAGGTAATGAATTAAATAATCTACTTCAAGGTGGAATAGCTAAAAATAAATCTCAACACATACAATCAGAAGTTAAATCGCTAACTGCTAATAAAAAATTTTCCAAATCCTTACCAGGAGGACGTTTGTTTGCAGTTACTGGTCGTAATTTAAAAGACAACGATTTTCAATCTTTGGTAAATTTAGGTTGGTTAAATATTAAAAAATCTAGTGGCAAAGTTATATATACAAAAGTAAATAGATTCCCGAAAGTTTTCTTAAGCTCCCTAGAAAATAAGGAAATTGCTTCAGAACAATTCACAAATCATGAATTATCAGCTTTTAATAATTCTTTTTCACAACCTATTAATGGTATCCAACGATTTTTTATCCATGCAGAGTATATAGTTCATTCAAGTTTAAATGAGCATATAGAACTGCTACAGCAAAACATAAAAAGTCTTTGGGAAAGAGACAAAGTACCTTTAATTAAATTAAACTATCGTAGCGCTAAACTATATCAAGAAACAATTGATTGTATTGTTTATCCAGTCTGCATTTATTACTATAAACGCGCACCTTATTTATTTGCTTATGGTCAAATTCCTCAGCCGAATAGAAAAAATCCTTGGATTAAAATAGATTGGTATGATTATCGACTTGATAAAATTCTGCGTTTAGATGAATTAAATAAATTAGATTCTGATACAGATAATCTCAATATTCCCAAACACTTTTTAGATAAATGTTACGGTAAATATCCACCGAGCCCCGATGAAATTCAAGAGAAAATGTCAGCAGTTTGGGGATTTGATATCCATAAACCTGAAACATTATTAATACTAAGATTTGACCAATATTTTTACGGTAATTATATCCGGGGAACAGAAAGAGATGATATGTTTCAGAAGATCACCCGCAAGCAGGTAGAAAAATTGATTAAATCTTATACACCAAAGGCATCTTTAGAACAGAAAAAATTAATTTCTGTAGTACAATCTCGTTCCGAGCGCGATATTTATTGCAAAATCAATTATCGAATTGATGATAATAATATTGTCATGCGTTTGCGAGCTTGGTGTCCAAATGTTGAGGTAATTTTACCCTTAGATTTACGACAGCGGATGAAAACAGAAATAGAAGCTACTTATAAACTTTATCTATAAGAAAGGAGTTGTTAGCTGTTAGTTGTTAGTTGTTGGTGGTTAGTTGTTAGTTTATCTTATTTGCCTTTGACCTTTAACCTTTGACCTGTAAATAATATGAATTTAAATACAACACAAAAATATTTTTTGACTAATCGTTTTGAACAAGCTTTAGTATACGCTTCAAGATTACACAATAAACAAATTAGAAAGGGAAGCAATGTTCCTTATATTAGTCATCTTTTGAGCGTAACTGCACTAGTACTAGAAGATGGTGGTAATGAAGATGAAGCTATAGCTGCATTGTTACATGATGCGGTGGAAGACCAAGGAGGTCAAGCAACTCGTGAAGTAATTTTTGATATGTTTGGTGCAAAAGTTGCGGAAATAGTTGATGGTTGTAGCGATACGGATACTATACCAAAGCCTCCTTGGTTGGAGCGCAAACAGCAATATATTGATAATTTGCGTGGTGCTTCCCCTTCTATTCGTAAGGTTTCGTTAGCGGACAAATTGCATAACGCTCGCAGTATTTTGAGAGATTTATCTCAGGAAGGGGAAGAGACTTGGGAAAAGTTTAAAGGTGGTAAAAAAGGAACTTTATGGTACTACCAGACTTTATTACAACTATTTTTAGAAACTGATGCTGATTCTTGGATGGTTCAAGAATTAAAGCGAATTGTTGAACAGTTTTCAGTGTTAGCGTAGCGTGTCCCAGAGGGACATACAGTGAGCAGTTATTAATTATTAATTAATTCTTACTTCTTACTTATTACTTTTTACTTCTTACTTATTACTTATTATGATTGCAAGTCAATTTATCGATATCAATAATTTTCAGCGTGCTTGGGAAAAGGTTGCTGATAAACGCGGTTGTGCTGGTGTTGATGGTGAAACTATTAGCCAATTTGCTGGAAATCAAACGGTGAATATTTATCAGTTAATGAATTCTGTTGCTGACGGTAGTTATCAACCTCTTCCTTGCAAACAGGTAATTATTCCTAAAAGAAACGGTTCCCAAAGAGAGTTGAAAATACCAACAATTCGGGACAGAATTGTCCAACAGGCTTTATTAAATGTAATTAGTCCGTTAATGGAAGAAAAATTTTCACCAGTCAGCTTTGCTTATCGTCCCAATTTATCTTATATCAATGCGGTGGAAAAAATAGCCGACTGGCGAGATATGGGTTACGTTTGGGTGTTGGATGCTGATATTGTTAAGTTCTTTGATAATATCGACCATCATCGCTTATTACAACAGGTCAGGTTACATATCGATAATCCAGGAATTTTATGTTTGATTAAATCTTGGATATCGGTTGGTGTGGAAACTAGAGAGGGATTAATATTACCTCAGAAAGGTATTCCTCAAGGTGCAGTGATTTCTCCAATTTTGGCAAATATCTATCTTGATGAATTTGATGAAATCATCAGCGCAACCGATTTAAAAATTGTCCGTTATGCTGACGATTTTTTGATTTTATCAGCTAGTCAAGAAAGAATTTTTAGCGCGAAATTAGAAGTTATCAATCTGTTGGATTCAATGGGATTATCTATAAATGAAGAGAAAACCCAAATTACGAATTTTGAGCGCGGTTTTAGGTTTTTAGGTCATGGTTTTTTAGAGAATGCTATTTTTCCTGTAGATACGAATAATGCGAAATTAAAGTCGGCGATAGGCAACAATAGCACGAAACAAACTGCTCGCAAAACAGCCAAAAAATTGAGTAAAAAAAAAGTACCTCGAAAATTATATCCTCAGAGGAAAATAATTTAGAGACTGCACCTTCAACTAATGATTTTGTAGGTTTGGGTTATGAAAATATCCGCTACTTACACAAACCTTATTTTGCCGAAACAATTACAGCAAAACTTCCCAAAGTAAAAGAGGATGATAGTCCCTTTCAAAAAAATATTTGGAATCAAGAAATGGCTGCTATTTATTTAATCGAACAAGGAACCAATATTTATAAAGATTATCAACGCTTTATTATTCATGTCTCAGAAAAACCGAAACTTGAAGTTCCGATTCGAGAAGTACAGCAAATTTTAGTCTTTGGCAATATTCAATTATCAACTTCTGTACTTCAAGCTTGTTTGCAAGAACAAATTCCTGTGATATATCTCAGCCAAAGTGGTCGATATCAGGGTCATTTATGGAGCGAACAATCTATTCATTTAGATAATCAATTAGTTCAAGTAGAAAGACGTAATGATGATTTGTTTCGATTTAGCGTATCAAGAGCGGTTGTTTTAGGTAAATTATTAAATTCCAAACAGTTATTGATGCGATTTAATCGCAGACGCAAAATAGAAGATGTCGAAAGAGCTATCTACGGAATTAATCAAGATATTGATGCTTTAAATTATGTTGATAACTTAGATACTTTACGCGGTTATGAAGGAATTGCTGCTGCAAGATACTTTCCAGCTTTTGGCAGTTTAATTACTAATCCTAAATTTAGCTTTTCCCAAAGATTTCGTCAACCTCCTACTGATGAAATAAATTCACTATTGAGTTTTGGTTATACGCTTTTATTTAACAATGTATTGAGCTTTATTATTGCTGAAGGGCTTTCTCCTTATATCGGTAATTTTCATTATGGTGATAAGCAGAAAACTTATTTAGCTTTTGATTTGATGGAAGAATTTCGTTCTCCCATTGTTGATAGTTTGATTCTAAAGGTGATTAATAATAGTGAATTTAAGCCAAAAGATTTTGACTTAGTTGCAACCACGGGAGGAGTTTATTTAAATCAAACCGCTAGAAGAGTTTTTCTGAGACAATTTGAAAGCCGGATGAATGAAGAAATTTCTCATCCAGATATAATTTCTCAAGTGACATATAGACACGCAATTCAATTACAGGTAAGGAGATACAAACGTTGTTTGTTATCTGATATGACTTATGAATCCTTTCTAAGGGCAAGTTAAATTAAAATCTACCTACCACTAGTTAAGCATCATATACTTAAGTTACAAATTAATTTTTAGTATTGAAGATGCTAGTGGTTGTTGTATATGATATTCCTAATGATAAGAGACGCACTAAGTTATCAAACTTTTTAGAAGGTTATGGGCAAAGAGTACAATTTTCTGTATTTGAATGCTTTTTGAATTTGGATGAAATGCGACAACTTTTTGAAAAATCAAAAAAAATCGTTAAACCGTCCGAAGACAACGTGCGTTTTTATTGGATTTCTGAGGATGCAGTTTCTAGAGTGTTAGTTATTGGTAGCGAACATCCCCAAGCGCCGCCAAACTATTATGTCATATAGCTTTGGCAATTATTAGGAGGATGAAGTTAACATGAAAATCGACACACTCCGGCAAATCGCCCAAATGCCTATTATTTCGTTGGAGTGTGTCGATGCCTTGCAGGATAGGGGTTTCAGGCTTGTGTTTTGTGCAATTTTGGACAACATATATAATGTTTTTCAAGAGTGTGTCGATTTGGCTCCTGAAATCCTTACTGGGTAAGGACTGCTGGGCGAACTCCCCACCGATTGGGTTAATTCGGATTAGTTGGAAACGATTTATGGACATCCTACATGGAATCCAAAGATACCCCACCGATTGGGTTAATTCGGATTAGTTGGAAACTTTGATAGCCTAATGAATGAAACCGTCTTCCCAAACCCCACCGATTGGGTTAATTCGGATTAGTTGGAAACCTAATTGCTACAATGTCACCATTTAAGATTATGTCCCCCACCGATTGGGTTAATTCGGATTAGTTGGAAACCTCATACCAACCAATCCTTTTATGAAATCTAAACCCCACCGATTGGGTTAATTCGGATTAGTTGGAAACTATGTTGATTTGCTTGTCGAT
>JBCBQE010000033.1:0-16781 GCA_039820385.1 Cyanobacteria bacterium J06635_10 | reverse complement strand
TAAAATTAACAAAACTAAATAGACAAAAACCCGTATTTGTGTATTGGAGGCAGGAATAGGATTTTTCGTTAATCTTATTTTTTTACCGTATGTGGAAGGTAAAAAATGTCATTCCATTTATTCTCAATTAATAGGGATTAATGGGAAAAGATAGTATTTTATTGAGAAAATGACATTTTTATTGACAAGATGCTTTTGCCCTGAAACAAATACCACTTACTATTGATATATTTTCCGCGCAAATTTGATGTAAATTTTCGCGTTAGAGCAGAACCATTTTATATGCTAAAAATCCTGACGTTTAAGTTGTTAAGATAGGACAAAAACTAAGAAGGCTTTTCATATCTCTATCTCCTCTCGCTCACCCACAAAATCAATAGTCGTTATCTGTCGTTTTTGGGTTGTCAAAATAATCTTATCTACTAAAGCAGATATGTCAGCTACTGTAGGCTCTTCAAACAGGTTGTTCAAGGAAAGTTCCACTTGAACGGCTTCACGAATCCGAGAAATAAGTTGACTGGCTAGTAATGAATGTCCCCCTAATTCAAAAAAGTTATCATAGATACCCACTTTCTCAATACCCAGTAATTCTTGCCAAATTTCACCAATAGTTTGCTCAAGCTCATTGCGAGGAGCAACATAAGCATTAATAAGTTCAGGTCGTGGATGTCTGGTTTGGGATATATTAACTTTTTCTAAGCTTTCAAAATCGATTTTTGATAATGTTTTACTTAGCTTTATCCTAGTTGTTAGATCTTCAGTTGATACTGTAATTCGGGGGGATGAACTGTCCAGAATACGCATAAAAACATCAACTCCTTCTGAAGGAAGCAATGCATTCTGGAGGTATTTTTCTTCAAGATATTTTTCTTCAACAATATTGTAGTTTATTTTGGCAGCGTTTTTGACTGCCTCTACTGACATCCCAACTTCTTGCCAATCATCCCAATTAATAGTAACTGTGAAAGTTCCATTTTTACAAGTGTTGTAATAAGAGAAAACGTCAAGGAATTCGTTGGCAGCAACATAGCCGACCTCACCAAATTTTGTTTTATACAGTACAACACCTATAGATGAACAAAGAATCAAAAAATCTAGTTCAACGTGTTCTAATAGCTTACCGAGTAGCAATGTACCCCTTACTTTGGGTGCTAGAACACTTTCTGTCATTTCTTTTGTTCTTCTTTGAATAACACCTGCATAATCAGCAACCGCAGCAGCATGAATAACACCATTTATTGAACCAAACCGCTGTTGAGAGAAGGCGATCGCTGCTTGCATTTGTTCTTCATTAGCTACATCGGCGCTGACAACCAAAACCTCTGCCCCTAGTTGTTCGAGTTCTTGAATTTTCTTAATCTTGCGGCTGATATCATTGTCTTCACCGTAGTTAGCAAGCCATTCCATCCACTCATCTGGTGCCGGAAAAGCTGAACGACCTAACAGAATTAATTTGGCTTTTACAGTCTTCGCCAGATGTTCCGCCAACTTTAATCCAACGCCTCCAAGACCACCTGTAATCAAGTAGACTCCTTCTTTTCTTAAGCTTGGATTTGTTACACTGGGCTTATTCAATTGGAATGGTTCAAAAGTTTGTACCCAACGGTGAAGACCGCGGTAGGCAATAAAATTGTCGTCCGATTTTGCTTGTAATTCCTTGAGTAGCTGCTCTATAAGCTTGCGTTCGCTCCTAGTTCCTGATTTGGGAAGGACAACATCAATGCTACGACAGTTAATTGAGGAGTATTCTTCCGGAATAATCTTAATTGCTCCCAACATGGTCGCTTTCTCCGGACACAGTTCCTCTTCTGTAGTTACTGGCTGCACATTACTTGAAATAACACTCAGTTGAATCTCATCCATAACATTGTGTTTCCCAAGTGCCTTCGTTAGAAAGATAAGACTGTGTAGCCCTAAATCTTGAGCTCTGTCAACTTCTTCAAGCCTTGATAATGTTTGGCTGTTCTTTGTCACACTCCACAAGTGGACAATTGTGTTTGGGAACTTTCTTTGTGCTAAAATTTCTTTGACTAAAGTATTGTAGTCATCAGGTTGTTGAGGATTCAGAGTATATGCGCGCGAGTTCTGCTGAGTAAACTCCGTTCCAAGCTTAACAATAATAACATCATGCTCATCGCATTCTAGTTTTTCTACAATTTGGGAACCTAACCCGGAATCATCAACAAACACCAGCCAGGATGATTTCCTCGACCCTATATCTTCATCTGCAAGAGGCGCTGGCGGTAACGATTGCTTCCAAGAAGGTAAGTAAAACCAGTCAGCAACATCTGGCTTCTTGACCAGTGGTACCTCAGATTTACGGTTATTGTCTAACTGTTTTTGAGGTTCAATCCAATAACGCTGACGCTCAAAAGGATATGTTGGTAAGGGAACGCGAAGATGTTTTTGGTGATTATAAAATCCAGACCAATCCACTTTTACGCCAAAAAGCCAAAGTTTGCCTAATGTAGTCAGCAAAAACTCTACATCTGATTGACGGTCTTGCGGATGACGTAACGAAGTTAGGACAATTTGCTTTGCTGTCTTATCTGAATGCTGTGTGGCTAATGTACTTAACGTTCTTCCAGGACCAACCTCTAGCAGGATTTGCTCGGGTTCTTTCAACAACTGTTGTAGTCCTTCTGAAAAGCGCATGCAAGAGCGCAAGTGTTTTGCCCAATAACTTGGATCTGTTGCCTGTGACACTGTAATCCAGGTACCAGTGACATTGGACAAGTAAGGAATTTTTGGGGGATTAAGAGTTACTTTTTTGACTGCAAGAGTGAAGGTTTCCAAAATGGGATCCATCATCTCTGAATGGAATGCATGGGAGGTATGCAAACGCCGGCAGTTTACGCCTTTTTCTGCAAGCTGGTTCTGCAATGCCTCCACATCATCCGTGGGACCTGAAACCACACAAAGGGATGGTCCGTTAATCGCAGCAATTTGTAGAGATGTATACAACGTCTCTACATTTAGGAGTGCTTGTACCTCTTTTTCTGGAAGATGAATAGTAAGCATTGCCCCTGTTGGCAGTTGTTGCATGAGCTGCCCACGCGCGGCTACTAGGGCTAAGGCATCTTTTAAAGATAGAACACCAGCTAGAGTTGCTGCTACATATTCACCGATACTGTGACCAATCATTGCTTTTGGATGCACGCCCCAAGACATCCAGACCTGAGCTAGGGAGTAGGCGATCGCAAACAAAGCTGGCTGTGCAATAGCTGTCTGTTGAAGTTGTTGTGCTGCACTTGAAGCTAATTCTTCTTGAGGATATAATACGGATTGCAGGTCAAATCCTAAATGAGGTTTGAGAATTTCTGAACACAGTGAGATGTGCTCGCGAAATGTAGGTTCAGTCTGGTAGAGTTCGCGTCCCATATTCACATACTGAGAACCCTGCCCTGAGAGCATAAACACCACAGATCGCTCTTTGAATTCCTGAAAGCTTGTAAAAACTCGTTGTGGATCAACCAACTCCAATGCGTTTCCACCTTCATTAAGCTCTTGGCAAACTACAATCCGTCGGTGCTCGAAAGCTCTACGACCAACAGCAAGTGTGTAAGCTACATCAGCAAGGTCAAGATCGGGATGCTGTTTTAAGTGCGCAGCTAGGTTTGCAGTCATTTCATCCAGCGCAGAACTGGTTTTAGCAGACAGCGGTAGTAGTTGCCAAGGTCTAGAATGTTGAAACGCGATATCTTGCGTCTGGTTACATGGTGCTTCTTCTAAGACAATATGGGCATTAGTACCCCCGATACCAAAAGAACTGACCCCAGCACGGCGGGGTTCTCCATCGGTTGTCCACTTGGACGGTTTGCTATTGACGTAAAAGGGACTATTGGCAAAATCAATATTGGGTGATGGTTTTTCAAAATTCAAACTAGGAGGCAAAAACTTATGTTGTAAAGCCTTAGTAGTCTTAATTAACCCAGCCACTCCAGCAGCTGCATCAAGATGTCCGATATTTGTTTTCACCGAACCGATAGCACAGAAGCCCTTCTTCTGAGTACTAGTCCGAAAAGCTTGGGTTAATGCTGCAATTTCAATGGGATCTCCAAGAGTTGTTCCAGTTCCGTGGGCTTCTATATATGAAATGTCGGAAGCCTCAATCCCTGCTACTGCCAGAGCCTCTGAAATCACTGCCGCCTGAGCGGACTCGCTTGGAGCCGTATAGCCAACTTTTAACGAACCGTCATTATTAATAGCAGAGCCTCTGATAACTGCATAAATGCAGTCACCATCGGCTATTGCATCCTCTAGCCTCTTGAGCACAACAATGCCTACACCATTGCCATCGACAGTTCCCTGAGCACGAGCATCAAAAGCTCGGCAGTGTCCGTCAGGAGAGGCAATACTGCCATTTTGGTAAAAATAACCTTCTTTTTGTGGAGTGTAAATGGAAGCACCACCTGCCAGTGCCATATCGCATTGATAATTTAGTAAGCTTTGGCATGCCAAATGAACAGTAACTAATGAAGTAGAACAGGCAGTGTTAACGTTAATACTGGGTCCTGTAAGGTTCAATTTATAAGAAACCCGTGTAGGCACATGATCTTTATCATTGCCAATTGAAACTTGTAAACTGCCTGCTGATTCGATGAGATCGCGGTTTGAAACCAAGTTTTTTGCCAGGTAAATATTCAAACCAGCGCCAGCGTAAACACCAATTCTACCGTCGTATGCTTCAGAGTTATAACCAGCATTTTCAAGAGCTTCCCAAGCACACTCTAGGAAGAGGCGATGCTGGGGATCCATCAACTCAGCTTCCTTAGGTGTAAAGCCAAAGAATAGAGCGTCAAACATTGCGATGCCCTCCAATACTCCTTTGGCTTTGACATAGTTAGGAGAATTTAGTAAAGCCGGATCTACACCTGAAGCTCGGAGTTCTTCATCCGTGAAGAATGTAATTGACTCTACACCGTTGACTAAATTTTGCCAAAATTTATCAACGTTGTTAGCTCCTGGAAAACGACCACTCATGCCAATTATGGCTATAGGTTCTAAAGAGTCCTGAGTTTCCCAACTATACATTTGCTTTCCTCTTTTGCTTCATAAGTTGCTTTTGTCTTTTGATAGCCTCTTTTTGCTTTTTGACTAACTCATCACTGGGGGCAAAGGCAGTTTGTTCTACATTCTTTTCTTGGCTTAAATATTTAGCTAAATTGCTTATAGTTGGATACTTAAACAAGTCATTAACTGAGATATTAGTGTTGAAGATTTCTCGCACTTTACTTTCAACTTCAATTATAAGGAGTGAATTACCACCGATCTCAAAAAAGTTGTCGTATATGCCTACTTGTTTTCGCCCAATAACTTCCATCCAAAGTTTAGCTAATATTTCTTCTGTAGGAGTACTAGGTGCAACAAAGCCTTCTTCCAAATCACTTGTAGATAGATCTGGTGCTGGTAGTGCTTTGCGGTCTACTTTACCGTTAGATGTTAAAGGCAAAACCGACTGCATGACAAAAACTGACGGCACCATGTAGTTAGGCAGTTTTTCCTTGAGGAAGCCCTGCAGTTCACTTGTGGTAGGGACTTGATGCTGGTTTGAGACGACATACGCAACCAAGCGCTTGTCACCCGGTTGATCTTCTCGGGCAATGACCACTGCCTCCTGCACTTTAGGATGTTTGGTCAACACTGCTTCAATTTCTCCCAACTCGATACGGAAGCCGCGAATCTTTATCTGGTTATCAATGCGACCCATGAAGGTAATGTTACCATCACTACCGTAACGAGCCAAATCCCCTGTTTTGTAAAGGCGTTCGGATTTGTCATCAGAGAAGGGATTTGGGATAAATTTTTCGCTAGTTAGTTCTGGGCGGTTGAGGTAGCCTCTGGCTAAACCATCACCTCCAATATACAATTCGCCAGGTACACCTATAGGTACTGGTTGGAGCTGTTTGTCTAGGATGTAAACTTTGGTGTTGGCGATGGGGCGACCGATGGGGACTAGCTGACGATTTTCTTGGAGCTGACATTGCCAAAAAGTCACATCAATCGCTGCTTCTGTTGGTCCATAGAGGTTGTGAAGTTCACATTCAATGGTCGAAAAGAAGCGTTCAGTAAGCTCAAACGGTAGTTCTTCTCCACTACAAATAACTCGCTTCAAGCAACTGCAATTTCCACAATTGGGTTCTTGCAGAAAAACTTTAAGCATGGATGGTACAAAATGTACTGTCGTAATTTGCTGGCTCGAAATTAGGTTGACTAAATAATTACTATCTTTATGTCCTTCTGGTTTAGCGATTACAATCGAAGCTCCAGTTAGTAAGGGCCAGAAAAACTCCCACACTGAAACATCAAAGCTGAAAGGAGTTTTTTGCAATACGCGTTCGGCGGAGCCGTGCGGCTGATCGGCACGAGTTAATTGATAAGCGTCTTGCATCCACAGTAAACGATTGCGAATTCCCTGGTGGGTATTCATTGCTCCCTTCGGCTGTCCAGTAGAACCAGAAGTGTAGATTACATAAGCCAAATTATCCGCACCTACCCCAACATCAAGATTATATTGAGGGTGTTGCTCAATTGCCCTCCAATCACTATCTAAACAAATAACCTGAGCAGTATGTGACGGCAAAGACTCCAATAATGACTGTTGAGTTACCAACACTTGCACGCCGGAATCGGTCAACATATAATTCAACCGTTCTTGGGGATAGCTGGGATCGAGGGGTACATAAGCACCACCAGCCTTAAGTATCCCCAATAATCCTACCACCATCTCAATAGAACGTTCGACACAAATACCCACCAATACTTCTGGTCCCACACCGAGGGTTTGCAAGTGATGTGCTAGCTGGTTGGCTGTTTGATTTAATTGCTCGTAGGTCAACTGCTGATTTTCAAACACCACCGCTATCGCATCCGGTGTTTTATCTACCTGCTCCTCAAATAACTGATGAATGCATTTGTCTTGGGGATAATCTACTTGAGTGTTGTTCCACTCCACAAGTAACTGATGTTGCTCAGCTTCACTCAGCAGAGGTAATTCAAAAAGGCGTTGTTCAGGAAGAGTGATAATCCCCTCTAAAAAGGTCTGGAAATAACCTAGTATCCGGCTAATTGTGGCAGCATCGAATAAGTCTGTGTTGTACTCACAATTAAATGTCAGCTCCGAGCCGATCTCTATAACGTTAAAGCTAATATCAAATCCAGTAAAACTTATAGGTGGAGCGAAAATCTCTGTTTCCAACCCAAACATTTTTGGAACGGCCACAGGTCGCTCTAAATTAAATATAGTTGCTATTATTGGGGAATGGCTTGCGTCACGATCTGATTTTAGCTGTTTAAGCAACCAAGCGAAAGGATAGTCTTGATGTTCGTAAGCATATAATAATTCGTTTTTTACTTTATCAAGATGCTCGGAAAATGTCAAATTATCAACAACACAACTTCTGATAGGTAGTAGGTGAGCACAGTACCCAACAAGCTTTTCACTACCTACAGAAGACCGCCCAGAAGAAGGAATACCTACTACAATATCCTCTTGGTTTGTCAATCGGTGAAGAAAAGCCGTATATGCAGACAGGAGAGTCATAAACGGGGTGCAGCCCTTTCTTGTGCTCAACTGTTTCACTTGGGCGAAAAGGCTTGCATTCAGCCGCAGTGTTTGCCTATTACCCCTGTAGGTTTTTATTGGAGGACGAGGACGATTTGTTGGCAGGTTTAAAACAGGAGTTGAACTTGCAAATTTTTCCAACCAATAGGATTCATGGGCTGCCATTTCCTCAGTTTGACTAAGATGATCCTGCCAATTAATGTATTCCCTAAATTGCATCGGTGGCTTGAGTTGACAAACTTCACCTTGACAATCTTGTGAATACAATGCACCTAATTCTTGCAAGATAACGTTCATTGACCAGCCATCAACGACAATGTGATGAACTGTCATAACCAGTAGATGTAGCTGTTCTTCTAATTTAAGAACGTAACAACGGAACAGAGGTCCTTCACTCAGGTCAAAAGCCTTAAGGCTTTCTTCTTTAAACCACTCAGCGACTTTAGACTCACGCTCATAACTATCAACATTATATAAGTTAATGTAAGGAATATTAACTTTCAAGAATGGCAATATCTGCTGAAAATCTCCTTGGCTACCGATAGTAGTTCGCAGAGCCTCGTGACGCTCTACAACTTTCTGTAATGCTTGATGTAGTGCTGTAAAATTCAACGATCCCCGTAATTGCAGACTTATTGAGACGTTGTAGGCACTTGATGCTTCTTCTGAAATTTGCGCTAAAACCCAGAGTTGTTTTTGTGCTTCTGTTAAGGGGACTGTAAGTGTAGCATCAGACTTTACTGCTTCATCAGAATAAGAGACTGTTGTTTTCGGAACATTTACAGGTTCTACGATCTCCCCAGAAGACATTGTAGTCGTTGGCGGCAAAATAGCAGCTGACTGAGCAGAAATTTTGTTTTTCGATTCATTCAAGTTAGGTGAACGTTCGGGCAAAAAACCTCCAGCTTGCATTTGGGCTACGCTCTCTTTCACAGCCTGGATCACATACTCAATATCGGCATTTGTATGGGCCGTGGACAGAAAACAAGTGCGCCCTTCCCAAACGTAGACACCTTTCTCAATTAAGTGGTAGAAAAACAGATCTAAGTTCTTCTTAAAGCTAAAGCGGAACAGCGAGCCAAAATAAACGATGCGGATAGGTAAATTTTCTTGTTCAAAGTAGTCATTAAGCGTTTTAGCGAACTTTGATGTCCGCTGATTTAACTGTTCTTGAAGGGCAGAACCTTGATTTTTGAGATGCTCAAGTATAGCCTTCGCCGCAGCCATAGTCAAATGATTTTTATTGAAAGTTCCAGCAAAAAACGTCTTTTCTGCTTGTGGATAGGAGGCATCTCCATAATTCCACAAACCACCGTCAATTCCATCCATGTAGCAAGATTTACCAGCTACAACCCCAATTGGCATTTCGCCACCAATTACCTTGCCGTAAACGGCAATATCTGCATCAATTTCAAACCATGCTTGGGCTCCACCTGGGTGAATGCGAAAACCTGTAATTATTTCATCAAAAATTAAAGCTATTCCCTCGGTGAGGGTTAATTGCCTTAGTTTTTTGAGAAATTCTTTGGGTTGTAAATCAAGTCGGCGACTTTGAACCGGCTCAACTAACACAGCAGCTAACTCATGAGCATGAGCTTGCAAAATATCAATAGATTTAAAATCTCCGTAATCTAGTACCAAAACATCTTGAACCGAATATTCAGATATTCCTGGACTTATAGGCGTAGCATCATAACTTCCGTTTGCTGCTCTCGCCAAAACACCATCAAAATGACCGTGGTAAGAATTGGTAAATAGAGCAATTTTAGTTCTACCTGTTGAAGTTCTGGCCAAACGTAGCGCCGTCATAATTGCTTCTGTGCCTGAATTACAGAAGGTGACTCGCTCGCCTCCTGTTAGTTGGCAGATTAAAGAAGCAACAACTCCTGCAAGATTTGACTGTGGACCAATTTGTATACCTTCTTTGATTTGTGATTCTAGGGCTTGAGTAACAAATGGTGGAGCATGACCACACAAAAGTACCCCAAATCCCATTGTTATATCTACATATTCATTACCATCTAAATCCCAAAATCTAGAACCTTGTGCTTTTTTCCCGATAATAGGATAAAGCATTTCCTTAATAGAAGGTCGAAATCCTGCCGAGGCTCTACTATCAGCTAGAATTGGGCGATAGGTTTGTGCAACTTGTTTAGATTTTTGCGTTCGTTGGTTATAACGGGCAATTAACGCTTGCAAATGTTGCTGTTGCTGTTCATTGAGTCCAACTATTGAGGTCTGTGGATGAATTGGTGAAAATGTCTGAGTCGGTTTTTGTTGAGGGTTTTGCTCAAATAAAGCTCCATTATATTTTATTTGTGTAGTTTCCTCTTGGCGAATTCTTCTAGAAGATTTAATTGTACCATTTGTTTTTGGATGAGCAGATTGAGGATTTGCTTTCTCCTGCTTAGACTTACCCTCTGAAGATAAATGTTTACCCCGTAAGAGATCTATTTGCTCAGACATGACTTGGAGCTGTTTATTCATAATTCGTTCCAGACTTGTCTGAGGTGCAATTGTTTCTTCTGAGAACTCCTGCATCAATGGTGTAGTGTCAGTGGCTTCAACTGCTTGGTGAATTTGCGTATCCTCAGATAGCTCAGATTTATTTTCTACAAAAGAAAATGCAAGTTCTGGGGATATATTCTGCCCGATAAAATTAGCCAAGGCATCAATTGTACTCAACTCTTCAAACAACTGGCGAATTGCGACTTTTATTCCAAATCTACTTTCAATGGCTTGGATAGCTTCGACTAAAACAAGTGAATCAGCCCCCATTTCTAAAAAAGGTGCATAAATATCTACGGACTCTAAGTCTGTATGTAACAAACGCGCCACAATGTTACGTAATTGTAATCGAATGCTATCCATTGTTTTACTAACTGGTGTTTTCTCAATTGTAGGTTTAGATGCAGAAAGCTTTACATCTGTATTTTGGTTTGAATCAATCCAATAACGTTTGCGCTCAAAAGGATAAGTCGGTAAACAAACTCTGTGTCGCCGATCAGATGAATCAAATCCATCCCAGTCTATATCTATACCCTGAGTCTCCAATACACTCAAGGTGTTTAATAAGACTCGCCAATCATCTTGCCCTTTCTTTAAAGAAGGCAACCAAACACAGGAGTATTTAGCTAAGCACCTCTTGCCCATTGCTACTAAAGTGGTATTAGGACCAACTTCAACAAATATTTTACAGCCATACTCAGCCAGTGCGTTCATTCCCTGAGCAAATTGTACCGAATTTCCTAGGTGGTGACACCAATAACGACCATCTAGAATTTCTCCAGATTTGAGTATTTCACCAGTACGGTTTGAAACTAACGGAATACTTAGGGGTTGATAATTTATTTGACAAGACTTACGCTCAAATTCATCAAGAATGGGCTCCATTAGAGGAGAGTGGAAGGCATGAGAAACATTTAGTCTTTGTACAGTAATTCCTTGATTGCTAAATTCGGAAATTGCAGATTCTACTGCTTGTTTAATTCCAGAAATTACAATGTTATCCTTTCCATTGATAACAGCTATTGCAATCTGTGAGTCATACTTACTAATAATATTCGCTACCTGCGCTTCGTCAGTAAATACTACTGCCATCTCACCATTATCGGGCAAAGACTGCATTAACTGACTTCGTTCGACAACCAGTTTGAGTCCCTCTTCTAAACTAAACACCCCGGCGACACAGGCGGCAACATATTCTCCTAAACTGTGACCCATGACAACATCGGGTACGATACCCCAAGAACGCCATAATTGAGAAAGTGCGTATTCTAAGGAAAATAAAACTGGTTGGGTATAAGCAGTCTCATTTAACACACGAGTCTCCTCTGGAGTCCCGTAAAGTATTTTCAGTAGCGATTGCTTCAAATATGGGTGGAGCAGTTCATCACATTGCTGCAAAGCCTGACGAAAAGTTGGCTGAGTTTGATAAAGCTTGAGTCCCATATCAGGATACTGAGAACCTTGACCTGTGAAGAGAAATGCCATTTTTGGACGATTCTTACCTTGCACAAAACCATTCACAATTCCTTTTTTGTGCTTCGCGCTTGCGAAAGCATTCAGTTGTTCGCGCAACTGCACGCTAGACTCTGCAACTACAGCCAAACGATGAGCAAAATGCTCGCGCCCGGTATTCGCAGTAAAACAAATATCTGCTAGTTGAACTTGCGAATTGGTATCCAAAAACTTCTGATAACGCTGCGCCAAGTTTCGCAAAGCATTCTCACTTTTTGCTGAGAGGGTGAGAAGATGCAATTGACGTTCAGTAACTTCTTGATTTTGACTTTTATCTTTTGTCTTCTGACTTTCTTCAGGTGCCTTGGACAATATTAAATGGGCATTTGTACCCCCAAAGCCAAAGGAACTGACTCCAACAAAACTATTTTTTGAATTATTAGTAGACCAAGGTACTCGCTCACTTGGAATAAAAAATGAAGTTTCTTCTAAAGAAATATGCGGATTAAGTTGTTTGAGGTGCAGTTGGGGTGGAATTTCCTGATTTTGCAAACAAAGCACTGCTTTTATTAGACTGGCAATCCCTGCTGCTGCTTCTAAATGTCCAATATTCGCTTTGACCGAACCAAGGACACAAGGCTGGTCTTGTTTGCGACCAGAGGACAAAACTGCTTTAAGAGATTCAACCTCAATTGGATCTCCTAAAACTGTCCCAGTACCGTGGGTTTCTACATAGCTAATTTCTTCTGGTGCAACCCCTGCGTTTTCCAATGCTTGGCGAATCACTTGCTGCTGAGAAGGTCCGTTGGGTGCTGTTAACCCATTGCTGCGACCGTCTTGGTTGACTGCCGAACCCTTAATTACTGCCAATATATTGTCTTGGTCAGCAATTGCATCACTCAGACGCTTAAGAATTACTACACCACAGCCTTCAGAACGCACATAACCATCAGCATCCTTATCGAAGGTCTTGCAGCGACCATCAGTAGCCATCATCTGTGCTTGGGAAAAGGCTATAGTCAAGTCTGGCGATAAAATCAAATTCACTCCACCTACTATTGCCAAATTGCACTCACGATTGTGCAAACTCTGGCAAGCCATATGTGTAGCAACTAACGACGAAGAACAAGCGGTATCTACTGCTAAACTAGGTCCGTGCAAATCTAACCAGTAAGATAGGCGGTTCGCAGCGATACTAGAGGCATTACCCGTACCTCTATAAGCATCGATATCAGATGAAGTCTCATGTTGCAATAGGAAGTAATCATTACTACTGATACCGATAAATACCCCTGTGTGGCTACCAGTCAATTTTGGTGGTGCAATTCCAGCATTTTCAATTGCTTCCCAAGCAACTTCGAGTAACAACCTTTGCTGAGGATCAATACCTTGTGCTTCTCGTGGAGAAATCCCAAAAAACTGAGGATCAAATTGGTCTACTTGTTCTAGAAACCCCCCCCAACGAGTACTCATTTTCCCAGGTGTTGCTGGTTTTTTGTTGTAGAAGCTATCAATATTCCAACGAGAAGTTGGTACTTCAGTAATCGCATCTACCCCCTGAGTCAATAACTGCCAGAAAGTTTCTGGATTATTAGCACCAGGAAAACGGCAACCTAGACCAATGATGGCGATTGATTCTTTTTCTGTTGTCGGATTAGCATCATTTTTTAAGGTCGCTCTTGACAAATTAGATTCACTGGTTAAATGTTCTACCAAAACAGAAATATTCGGGTAATCGTAAACTAAAGTTGGAGAAAGCTCACGACCAAGCCTTTGTTCTAATTCACCAATGATGCTTATCGCTGCCATCGAGTCCAAACCATAGCGAGCGAAGGGTTCCCAAATATTTACATCTTGTGGATTTACTTTTAATTGTTTGGAAACTTTAGATACTAACCATTCTTGAAGAACTTCTGGTTTGGCAAAATGGTTATCTTGATTGCTTTTTTGTTTGCCAACATAACTATAGTCGTTGATTTTTTGCTTTTGGTTCGGTTTAATTTGCTGCTCGTCTGATTCAACTTGTGCAAGCAAATGTCTGAATTTTACTTTACTTTCGGGGTTCTTACTCCAATCCCACACTACATTCAAACTACCAGCCATAAAACCAGCACGACAAGCACGACGTTGGATTTTGCCACTAGAGGTTTTGGGAATAGTGTTTGTTTTGAGCAACACTATCGTATAAACTTCTAACTCTTGTTGCTCTGCAACTGCCCCAGAGATATTTTTGACGATCGCATCCCCATCTAGCTTACGCAGGTATGTACGCTCTACCTCACAAGCAACAACTAATCGTTCCTCTCCATCCAAATCAACGGTGAAAGCCGCACTTGCACCAGTTCTTAGTGCCGGATGACTCTTTTCTAAAATCAGTTCAATATCTTGAGGATAGTAGTTGCGTCCTCGGATAATTATTAAATCTTTTAGCCGACCAGTGACAAATAATTCTCCATCTTTCAAAAATCCCAAATCGCCAGTCCGCAAAAATGGACCTTCTCGGGTATCCGCCAAATAAGCCCCAAACGTGGCTTGTGTTTCTTCATCCCGCCGCCAATAACCGGACGCAACGCTTGGCCCAGAGACCCAAATCTCTCCCACTTCATTACTAGAACAACGACGACTAGTTTCTGGGTGAGCAATCACAATCTGCTGCTCTTTAACTACGTTTTGACCACAGCTAACTAGGGTAGATGTGTTATCATTGCTTTTAGAAGCACCAATGACCTGATTACCACTGAGTGCATCTCCGTCAACACTCGTAATTACTGGAGGTTCGATCTTGAGACCACCAGAAACTAGTAAAGTTGTTTCTGCCATTCCATAGCATGGATAAAAGGCTTCTCGTCGAAAACCACAAGAGGAGAAGGTTGTAGAAAACTGTTCCAGTGTGTCTGCACGAATCGGCTCTGCTCCATTAAAAGCTACTTCCCAACTACTGAGGTCAAGATTTTCTCGTTGTTCGGGTGTAACCTTACTCACACATAAGTCATAGGCAAAATTTGGTCCGCCACTTGTGGTTGCTCTATACCGAGAAATTGCCTGTAGCCAGCGAAATGGCTTTTTGATGAAGTCTACTGGTGACATGAGAATACAGGGTATACCCAGATACAACGGCTGTAGTACATTCCCTATTAGTCCCATATCGTGATACAAAGGCAACCAACCGACCACAGAACTGTTTGGCGTATGTCCGAAAGCTTTCTGTATCATTTGCTCGTTGTGCAGCAAATTACCGTGGTTTACCATTACTCCTTTTGGTGTTCCTGTCGAGCCAGAAGTGTACTGGAGAAAAGCTAGTGTTTCACTATTAACTTTTGGCTGCTGCCACCCCCATGCATTTTCACTCTTGATATTATCTGTAGCTATCCATTGCAGAGCTTGTAGATCGCTCAACTGAGTTAATTGTCCCTCAATATTGGATAATACTGTTGTCGTAGTTAACGCCACCGTTGCTTGTGCATCTGCTACTATTGCTTGCAGACGAGACAAAGATTTATTCGGTCGAGGTGGATAAGCTGGAACCGCAACAGCCCCAGCGTACAAACACCCAAAGAAAGCAGCAATAAATTCCTCACTTGGCGGGTAGAGCAAAAGCACTCTTTCATTAGTTGCTTTTATGCTTTGAAGCTCCGCTGCAATTGCTCTTGCTTTTTGGTCCAACCCTTGATAGGTAAAGCTGGCTTTTTCTGTTTCTCCGTTGAGTAGAAATGTAAAAGCTAGTTTGTCTGACTGGCTCTGTGCCCTATACCTTAATAATTCTATTAAAGTAGAAAATTTAATATCATCAAAATAATTACTCATAAGAATTTGTGTAAAAATAACTTGATACAATATTACTATACAGAAGATAATAAGTAATAACCCGTTTCAAGCCCTCCGGAACAAGGGATAAAATGCTGGCACTCTGTTACTGCGTTAGCTTTCGAGTCTGCATTGACTGTGACTATGCAAGAAACCCTTGTTAGAAGCGCCCACACCATGTAAGTGAAACTTTTAAACCTTGCTTGGTATTGGTATTAGTAATTAGATTTACAATTACCATCAAGCTGTCTAAATATAGCCCCCAACAGTTTTGGGAGATGTACCTTGGAACAATGTTCAATTCGATTCCACTTGCTGGTTCCTGCTAGAAAATGGTAGGTATGAATCGTCAATCAAGTTTCATCAACTAATCCCTGTAATTTTAGTTTCCATAGACAACTACGATAGCTATTACCACCACGACAATCGGCACTAATGAGCAAATTCTGACTATGTTGTATTGACGATCAATTCGCAAGTTTTTTTGGGTATCAATAGCATCAAAAGCAAAAACTACCCCCTGTCTTAGCTAGTCTAGAAAATCTTTTGTGGCAAAGCTTTTATTTCATTGGTTTTGGCATCAACTTCAAATGGTTCCAGAATTAACCCTCCCCTCCTTCTATAATGTAGGAATTAACCAACCTTATTGCTGGGTGAGAATCGGAATGCCGGGTTATTATTTTCAATTTGATATGAACCTTTAAGAACTTTGCCGTCTAAGCCAATAGTTTCCCCATTACATGGTTGTACATTCAAAAATTTAGCAAGATATATGGAATGTTGCTCGTAATTTATGTGTAACAGGACTTACGCAATTGTCACAAGACTCGGATGGTGCCGTACCCTCATTGCCTTATTATTACGTTAAAAATTAATCAAAGTGTCACTTCCCATTAAAAATTTTTAATGGGTTCCCGTCACGTGCCCGAGATGGAGCCTTAAAAAATGGGCAGGCTTATTGTGTTCGCGGAGCGTTTCCGTAGGAAATAAGATGCCGGATACCACACGAGTTAATTGGTTTATAAAGCCTGCCCATTTTTTTACGGAAATTGTAACCCCTACAAAAAAATGTGCCACTTGCGTAAGTCCTATGTAATAAAGAACGACGAACAGTACTGTAAGAGGGTAACCTATTTTTCGGAGGTTTGAGAAGATCGGTTAACTGTTCACGTTGGCTTGAAATCCAATCTCCTATTGCTAAAAATCTTTTATTCCCGACAGTGTTACGCCAACGTAAATAGCGCGCTTGCAAAGTGGAAGACTGTGGCGCTGTACAACACGCCGACGGTCTTCTAGTCCAGCAAAGGCTTCAATAATTGGGATTTTAGGCACGGGAGTAGATGCATTAAACTTTATTTGCGCTGCATTATACCATATTGCGTTTACATTTAGAGGGTGTTTATAAAATAAATCCGCCAGTAGGTAGAAAACGATGTTTGCGAGCTAATATACA
>JBCBQE010000032.1:0-16827 GCA_039820385.1 Cyanobacteria bacterium J06635_10 | reverse complement strand
CACCGCGATATTAAACCTGATAATATCATTCGTCGTCACAGTGACGGTAAACTAGTTTTAGTTGATTTTGGTGCTGTGAAACAATTACGAGCTTCTTATGGCTTGAGTTCGTTTCAAGGTATGGTAAATCCTTCTGCTACCGTAGCAATTGGTACTCCCGGTTACATGCCCACAGAACAAGGGCAAGGTAGGCCCCGCCATAATAGCGATATTTATTCCCTAGGAATTATTGCTATTCAGGCGCTTACCGGAGTTGCACCAATGGATTTACCAGAAGAGCCGCAAACGGGAGAATTAATCTGGGAAAATTTAGTACCTGTAAGCCCTGAATTAGTAGAGGTATTAAATAAAATGGTGCGCTATCACTTTAAAGAGCGCTACCAAAGTGCAAGCGAAGCACTACAAGCAATCAACTCAATTTCTCACAATTTAGTTTCCCCACAATATCCCCAACCTCGCGTTCAATCTTCTAGCTCTCAAAATTCTCGGGTAGTAACTATTGCTGTTGCGCCTGGCTCATCTCGTCAACCAGTTAAAAAAACACCCCCTCGTAAGGTTCTGAGAGGTTCTAATAGTCCCGACTTTTTGCAAATATTAATTTTATTAGGTTTAGCTGGTGGTGCTGCTGTTGCGACTCCCGGCATAGTTAAAAATGTAAATAGCCTTACAAATAATTTTACTGGTGCAGCCACATCCACACACTGTTCGGCAATTGTTGCCGCTAATTCTCACATTCGTTCCGAACCTAGTACTTCTACTACTAAAACTATCTTAAAAAAAGTTACTAAAGATACACAATTTTTAGTGACAGGTAAACGGACGAAACGAGGTTGGGTAGAACTAAAGTATAGTCCCGATGATTCAGCTTGGGCGCACTCCGATGTGATTAAAAATGGAGAAGAATGGATTACTTGTCTGCGAGATCAAAGTATTGCAGTTAAAACCGTTGATGGAAGCGGATTGATTGCAACTCCTGCCCCCGCAACCGTGCCAGTAATAAAAAACGAAGACAAAATAAAACCAACTGATAATGCCAATAGAGACGATCGAACTGTAGAAAAAGCCAGAGAAAAATATGAATCTGGAGATAAGATAGGTGCGATTAGCGAAGCTAGACCCCTCCGGGGTATCGCCATTTTAGAATCCCTTTCTCCCAATAATACAAATGTCAAAGAAGCACGAGAAATGGTTGAGCAATGGCAAAAAGATTGGGATAAAGCAGAAAATTTATTCGACGATGTGAATACAGCGATTTCCCAGGGAAAATGGGACAAAGTACAGGATTATCAAAAAAATCCAGAGAAGTTGCCGAATATTGATTATTGGCGAAAAAAAGTTGAACCTTTATTTCAACAAGCTGCTGAAAATACGAAAAAAAGTTTTACTCAACTAACAAAAGTAGGTGAAACGGAGGAATCAGAGAAAACAGAAGAAAAATGAGTATTTCAGTTATATCTAACCACTTCCGAGAAAACTTTTAGAATTACAGAATTCGCGACAATGAAAGCCCATGGTTTTTATATGCCCTCCGGGCACGCTACGCGAATGTGGAATGAAATTGGAATGGGCACCGCCAGCGTGCCGTGAAATGATATAGTGATGGAAGTCAGTACAAGGCTTTAAAACCTACCGAGGGACTCTCGGGAAGTATAGCGCCCGACCTGCGAATTGACGTAGTTAAGGAGATATCACTCTTCCTGTATTGGAGAACAGAGTGAGCCTGGGAACCAGCTCACGGTTAAAAGAATGGATAATATGGATATCCGTGAGCTATGCCATATGAATCCCACTGCTTTTAGCGGTGGGAGTGTCAAAGTTGTTTAAAACTGATATAGCAATCATATAAATAACAGGTAATGAGTAATTATTTTTACCCATTACCCATTACCATTAGTTATTAGTAGGCACTTCTAAAATTTGTTCTTGTGCCGAATTTCTGTTTTCTGTAAGATTCTTACGTTGCAAATCAGCATCGTAAAAGTAAACGCGACTGCAATATTGAGTGGAACTAGAACAAGTTGCTTCAATTGCAACATTATCGACATTGTTTACGTCAATGGACAGATTAGCCACTTGTGTAGGCCCTACAGTAACAGTTTCACCAGTTTGTCCGTCCAAGTAAACCTGAACCCGGATACTAGGACTATTGGGATTATTGTCGCGCATTCCAAAACCTAATTTTAAGGTTTGAAATACATTTTGAGGACGATCCTTCGGTTTTATTTTACAAGTTAAAGCTGCCGAACGATAGCCAGGACTTAAAGAAAATTTACTACTGTAAACAGCTTTACCTATAGAAACATCTCGCTTCCGTTTACGAGCGCTACCAATACCACTTCTAACACATCTTGCTTTCAACAAAGATGTAGAAGGTATCTCTTTTTCCTGTTGAGCAGTTGCTTCACCTAAAGGAAAAAGAGTAGGCAAAATTACTGCAATTGGTAGAATAACCGAACTAATGAATTTATTTATTTGCATTGACATTCAAACATTAATTTCAATCAAACTAGGTGAAAATCAAAATCATGATACCTAATCGTTTGGGTTTTTTTTGTATTAAGGTATTGGGGAGGCAGTCCGTTGCGGAGCGGAACTCCGTTGTAGGAACTGCCGTCGTTGGGCATTGGGTCGAAAAGGAATTCTCAATTTCGGTATACTAATTAATTTACCTTTGTTGTGCGATAGTATACCAAATAAAAATTAATTATTATGAAGCTTAATTACCGCAATACTAATTGTATTCTCCCCGCATCTCCTTGTCCCCCCATCTCCCCATCTCCCCATCTCCCCATAAAAAAAGGTTTTCACTTCAATGGAATACAAATATAAACCTCACCCCGTCCTTTGGACACTCCTCTCCGATATCTTGGAGAGGGGAAGGGGGTGAGGTTTAAATATTGGAATCAACTGAAAACCGCTTGAAATTAATCAACTCTGACGCGAAAACGAACAAATCCAAATTGTCCGCCAGCAGGTAGAGTACCCAAGTTGGTAATTACCGCACCTTGAGGGGGAGTACTGCTATTGCAAATATTTTGGAAATCTGTGGGTACTGGCGTTAGAGGTGATAGGAATGTACCATCATCCGCACCAGTTCCACCTCCACTTACTTGGATCGGACCAACAAAAGTTGTACCGTCGGGAACTAAGTCGCAGAACTTGACATTTTGCAAGCTTTCCCCACCTTCGCTTAAGAAGTAGATGGTGTATTCTACGATGTCACCGCTTTGTATATTATCTATATCTGAGCCAGTAATACCTACAGGTGAAGATTGTGGAGAAGAGTTGAGTACATTATCATTATCGTCATTGGGGTCATCTTCAAATTGATTGAAGGCAACGCCGCTAATGGGTTGGCCTCCTCTTAATATGTTGGTAATCCGCTTGACTAACCGTAAATTTATCGGTCCAGATGCTCCCAAAAGACCTGGACGGAAACCAAAGTCAACATCGGTTGGGTTGGGATTGGCTTCGGTTAATTGAGCCGATAATGTAGTTTCGGTGGTTGGACTAAAGTCAGTAGGCCTTGTAGCTTCTACAGTAAAGTTATCTAAAGGTAAACCGTTAAAGACGTAGTTACCATTATCGTTAGTAGTTGTAGTGGTAACTATATCACCGTCGGAATCTCTCAAGGTTAATTGAACTCCTGGAATTCCTTCCTCACCTTCTTCGTTTGGGTCTTTGACACCATTGTTATTACTATCGGTAAAGTCCTGTACTCCGTTACCGTTTGTATCGTTGAAAACGGTATCGCCAATAGAACCACCTTCCGGAGCACGCAAACCAAAGTCAACGTTAGTTAAGGATTGTCCCGGTTGCAGATTGGTTTCTATCTCCGAACCACTAGGATTCGTTACTTCTGTGAATCCTAAAGGAGGAGTTACTGAAACTCTGAAAGTTCCGGGTGGTAATTCATCAAATGTATAAATACCTTCGTCGTTGGTAGTTGTGGTACGAGTCGTATCGTCAGGAGTATCTAATTGACCATCAGGTCCGGGGAGAGTTAAGGTCAAAGGAACATTGGGAATTCCCGGTTCACCTTCATCTCTTACACCGTTACCGTTAGTGTCGTTAAATACTTCATCGCCGATAGAACCAGGATTTTCACCTCCGAATCCGGTCATTCTGATACCGAAATCAGCACTATCTAAGTTTTGATTTGGCTGTAAATCTACTGAAATTGGATTAGCACCAGTAGTAAGAACGCTACCATCAGGGAGCGCTATTTCTACTTGATAATTTCCTGGTGGAAGATTGTCGAAGGTGTATTGACCAGGGGTATTGTCATTAAAAGCCAGATCTGTAGTGTTATCAGTGTTTTGCTCGGTTATTTGGTCATCCGGAGTACCAAATACACCATCATCTCCGGGACGAATTAATCTGACTTCAACGCCACTAACTCCCGGTTCCCCTGGATCTTGAGTTCCGTCACCATCTAAATCGGCAAAAACCGTATCGCCAATAGAACCTTGAACAGGTGGTTGGAAACCAAAATCAACTGTATCGATATTTTCACCGGCTTGCAAGGTAATTGGGTTGGGTTGAGTCAGTGTCGGATTCAAACCTTGAGGAGGATTACCAATGGAAACGGTGTAAGTACCCGCTGGTACAACAAAGTTGTAGAAGCCGTTTTCGTCTGTATTGGTAGTAGCAATTTCATTTCCGTTGCTATCTCTGAGAATCAAAGTAATTCCGGGGATGCCGCTTTCGTCACCATCGGGAGTACTATCGCCGTCATTATCGAAGAAAACGAAATCGCCAATTGTCCCAACCTGTTCCGGTGAGAAACCAAAGTCGGCAGTATCGAAGTTTTGACCGGGTGTTGTTAAAGATACTGGATTTGGTGGTGTTTGAGTCGGGTTTAAACCATCTGGGGGATTATTAACCGTTACTGTGTAATTACCAAGAGGTACGTTGGTGAAACTATATCTACCGTTATTATCCGTGGTGGTGTTGTCGGTAGTATCGTCTCCTGTACCCAACTGATTATCCGCACCGGGACGGGTTAAGGTGACTTGAACGCCCGGTATTCCTGGTTCCCCTTGCTCTTGAGTACCGCTACTATTATTATCTCGGTATACGGTATCGCCAATGGTACCTGTCGGCTGTGTGAAGCCAAAATCGGCGGTGTCTATATTGTCACCAGCATTTAAAGTAATCGGATTATTAGGAGTTTGGGTTTGACTCAATCCTCGAATTGGTTGCTGGGATTGGTCGTTGATTGTAACTCGATAAGTTCCCGCAGGTAAATTGGGGAAGGTGTAATTACCGTTTGCATCGGTTCTGGTATTACCGCTAGTATCATCATCATTAAGACTTTCACCAAATACACCATCAGGCCCCGTACCAGCATAGTTAACAATTACACCAGCGATTCCCGGTTCACCTGGATCTTGTTGACCGTTACCGTTAATGTCGTTGTAAACTGTATCCCCAAGGGTACCCGTACCCGTTCCTGGTTGTTGTGGCGCTAAACCAAAGTCAACGGTATCTAAGTTTTGATTGTCTGCTAGAGTAACTGTATCCGGTGGGGTTTGGGTAGGAGTCAAACCGTCGGGATTAGTAATAGTAACGGAGTAGTTACCCGCTGGTAGATTGGGGAAGCTGTAATTACCGTTTTCGTTGGTAGTTGTAGTTTGAGTTGTATCATCGTCTGTACCCAAATTACCATCGGGACCGGGTTGTCTTAAAGTAACTGTCACTCCTGGAATACCAGTTTCACCATCATCTTGAGTATTGTTACGATTAGTATCGTTGTAAACTGTATCCCCAATGGTGCTTGTACCTTGTTGACCTGCAAAACCGAAATCAATGGTATCAATGTTTTGATTGGCTTGCAGGTTGATCGTATCCGGTTGGGTTTGAGTAGGAGTTAAACCATTAGGCGTGGTGGTAGTGACTCTGTAATTAGCCGGAGGTAAATTAGTAAAACCGTATATACCGTTATTATCAGTAGTTGTGGTTTGAGTTGTATCGTCGTCTGTACCGAAATTACCGTCGGGACCCGCACCTGTTAAAGTAACCGTGACTCCAGGGATACCAGTTTCACCATCGTCTTGAGTATTGTTACTATTGGTATCGTTGTAAACCGTATCGCCGATGGAACCCGTACCTTCTTGTACTGGTGCAAAACCGAAATCAACGGTATCTAAATTTTGATTTTCTCCTAAATTAACCGGATCCGGTGGGGTTTGAGTAGGAGTTAAACCGTCGGGTGTGGTGGTAGTAACTCTATAAGTACCCGCAGGTAAATTCGGGAAACTATAATTACCGTTTTCATTGGTAGTTGTAGTTTGAGTTGTATCATCTGGCGTACCAAATTCACCATCTCCACCGGCATTAGTTAAAGTAACTGTTGCCCCAGGAATACCAGTTTCACCATCATCTTGGGTGTTGTTACGATTGGTATCGTTGTAAACGGTATCCCCAATCGAACTTTGTCCCGAACCCAGTTGTCCCGGTACAAAACCAAAGTCTACTGTATCGAGATTTTGACCTGGTTGTAACTCAACTGTATCTGGTGGAACTTGAGTAGCGGTGAAATCAGCTCCGGGACTTTCTGCAGTAACTCGATAATTTCCCGCAGGTAAATTGGGGAAGGTGTAATTACCGTTTTCGTTGGTAATTGTGGTTTGTGTGGTATCGTCAGCAGTTCCAAATTCACCGTCAGCACCGGGATTGGTTAAGGTTACTGTAACTCCTTCCCGACCAAGTTCACCTGGATCTTGGACGTTGTTACGATTTGTATCTATATATACGGTATCGCCGATACTACCAACTTGTTGTGGCGAGAAACCAAAGTCAACTGTATCGATATTTTGACCGCTTTGTAAATTAACAGTATCCGGTTGAGTTTGGGTAGGATTTAAACCTTCGGGTGTTGCTGAAGTTACTTGATAGTTACCGGCTGGAAGATTGGAGAAGGTATAAATACCGCTTTCGTTAGTAGTTGTAGTTTGGGTGGTATCGTCAGCAGTTCCAAATTCACCGTCAGCACCGGGATTAATTAAGGTGACTGTAACCCCAGGAATTCCCGTATCGCCTTCATCTTGGACGCTGTTATTATTATTATCACGATAAACCGTATCCCCGATACTACCTGTTGCTTGTTGTGGCGAAAAACCAAAGTCAGCAATATCAAAATTCTCACCTGCTGCTACAACAATAGTTTCCGGTGGTGTTTGAGTCGGTGTTAAACCATCGGGAGGATTATCAACGACGACTCGATAATTACCTGGAGGTAGGTTGGGAAAACCGTAAATACCGTTTTCATCAGTAGTGGTAGTTTGAGTTGTATCGTCAGGGGTGCCAAAATCACCGTCGGGACCTGCACTTGTTAAAGTTAGGTTTACTCCACCAATTCCCTCTTCACCAGGATCTTGAGTTCCATTACCATTGGTATCTCGGTAAACCGTATCGCCGATCGCACCTGGTGCTAAGGGGGCACAGATAGTAAATGGTGCTAAACCGATAGTTTGATCTTGTCCTCGCGGCCCAAATTCCGTTCCCGGTATGTATTCAATGCGGATTTGGTCAACAGCACCCCCTGGCGTTACGGAAACGTTACCACGCCCCTGATCGGGAAATGAGTTACCACCAATACCAAAAGCAGTATTTCCTGAAATTCTAGTGAAGTCACCAAGGGATTGTAGGGCAACGGGAACGTTAGAATTATTATTAGATGCGGTTACTGTAACCACATCTTGGAAAGTTCGACCATTATCTCGTGCACCATCTCGGTCAACATCTAATAAGGTTGCAGATGATGCTAATTGAACTGGTTGAGCAAAAGTAATAGTAAGAGTGGCGTTACCCGGTGCCAGACTACCCGTTTCTGGAGGTTTTCCCGGACCGATATTTAAACGTAAATCTGGTCCTTGAATACCACCGTAAATACCATTATCAACTCTTGATTCGATTCTATCAATAACTTGACCGGGGACTGCCTCGCTAAAGGTAAATACGGTACGAATGCCGCCTATATCAAACTCTTGTGTTAAATTTTGTAGGCTATCGCTAGGGTTCAACTGTACTGTTTCTGGTGCGGTACCCGCAGGACAACTGAATGGGGCTTGGGCGATCGCTTTTCCACTACCAATTATTGCCACTTGGGGTATACCCAACAACACCGCTAATAAAGTCGTAGAGACTGCATGAGATGCAATATATCTGTTGGGAGGCAAAGTACGATTAACCACCGAACCCGGTTCCCCCTGAGTAATTGCCGATAAATGCTTAAATAAAGCTTTCATTTTAAGTTCCTAAACAACACAAAATATCTAGTTAGTAGTTAGTGGTTAGTGGTTCGTAGTTCGTAGTTAGTAGTAAGTTTTTAGTGATTTTTTATGAACAACAAATAACAACTAACAACTAACCCTTACCTTCCTTCGATTTGCAAATCTTGCTCTTGGTCTTCAATAATCAGGTCTATACCCCTGACATCCTTGAAGATGATTTCAGTACGTCGATCGCGTGCGTAATCCACAACATCTGTACCGCCGGGAACCTTACGTTGAGTTTCACCGAAGGAGCGTATGGTCATTCTTTCTGGTTGAATTCCCTTCCGCAACAGATAATTTCTCACCGACAGCGCCCTTCGATTACCTAATGCTTGGTTGTAAGCATTGCTGGCGCGGGGATCGGTATGACCTTGTAGTTCTATGACGATGAAAGGATATTCTTTGAGTACTTCTGCGACTCGATCTAGTATTTCTGCACTTTTATCGCTGATGAAAGATTTATCTAAGGCAAAGTGGACGTTGCGCGGTACTTGAATCCGAATCGGATCTGGTGGGGTTTCTGGTGGTATTTCTGGTGGTGGTGGTGGTGTCGGCCTGGAAACGCACTGAGGCGGGTTGATCGGGTCGATTGGTGCTGTAGGATTAACGTTAGGTGGAGTATCAATCGTACCAATCACTGCGGCTACCGATGGCTCTGAGGTTCCGTATTTTGGATCGGTGGCGATCGCACCGATCATATCGCCGGTTTGGACGTTTTCTAATTGAGCAGTAAAGGTTCCGTCTTCCCCAGCACTAACTATAGTTAAGGGTTCTGTTAATGCGCCGTATCCTGGTTGGTATATGGCTTGTTTTCCCCGCTGATAGTCGCTCAACCGATATATGGCAATTTCACTTCCTTTATCGGCTTTCCCCGTAACTGTGGCACTTGCACCTTGATTGGCAAATGCTTTGGAGGAAAATCGCGGCGCATTAATTGCTCCATTTCCGGTTTCTCTACGACGATTGGAGGAATTCCGCTTGGGGTTGGGACCATCTCCGCGCTGAAAGTCAATTACCCCGAGGTTTCGCTGGCTGTTGAGGTCAATACTTAATCCTTCTAAAGCGGCAAATTTATTGTTGCGAATGACGTTACGTACCGCAGAACCTCTTTTACCAACATCGTTTCTGGGAAATGCGGTAACTACTACCCCTGGTCCGGCTTGATGGTCAATTTCGTTACCAACGACTTGATGGTCGCTGCCCATGACAAAAACTGCGGCTCGTCGCAGTCTTCTACCGTTGTAGGTAATTTTATTATTCTGTACTAGTATCTTGCCTTCAGGTTTAAATAAATACACTCCAGCGCCGTCATTAGCACAGATTAAGTTACCCAAAATCTGGGAATTATCAACTACGCCTTCAAACCTCAAGGCATCGGGCATGCCATCAATACCGTTACCAACAATAATGTTTTGCGTCACCTGAGTATTTTCCGCCCTTACCGAAGTGATAATTGCGCTACCGGAATGATAAGAAATCCGGTTTCTACGAATTGTCGTGCCTTGGGTATTGAATGCATAAACCCCAAAAGCAGAAATTTGCTCGGGTACTTTTTCGTCAGCGGTGATTCCCAACCAGTTATTTTCAATAACAATATTTTTAGGAGGTACGTCTCTTTCCCGAAACGGAAAGTTACTCGCGGGGGGTTTCTGCTGGCTGATATCGGGAGGCGGTAAGCGGTGAGCAATGACGATATTTCCCGGTGGCGTTGTCAGGGTTGCAGGATCGGCTTTTCCATCGTAAATCAACCCGCTTCCCAAATGTTGCTTGATGGGTTTGGCGTTGAAACCGTACATATTCAAGCCGCGTATGGTAATGTCCGAGGCAACCACTGTTAAACCGCGAAATACTTCTTGTCCCGTGGCTGGTTTAATTGTCACCAAAGGAATGGGAATCTCAATTTCCGCCGTCGCTGAGGTGTTGGGATCGTATCCCGGTTGGGTGCCTCCATCAATTGTTAGCCCCGGTGCAGCCAAATCGGGTAATACCGTTTGTAACTCAATGGTTGTTGCACCGCTGGGTAAATTAAACTCAATACTGCTTCCATCACCAGTTGCGGGACTAATTTGAGCTTGTTCAGCACTACTAAGTTGTTCTGGAGTTATAGTTCCATTCACAACTTCAATAGCTTCGCGCAAAGTTAATTCACTATCCGCCGTTACTGCACCATCTAGGTTGCTATTTACCACTACCCTAAGGGCAGGGGGAGAGGGGGTAGAGGGAGTTTGTGCGTATATTGCATTGGGTAGAAAAAATACTGAAGTTGGGAGAATGTAAAAGATTTTTTTATTAGGTAAAAGGGAAAAGGCTATTCGTCTCAGCGAATTTTTCGCTGTATTACTTTTACCTTTTACCTTTGCATGTCGGACTTTGACCTTTTTTTTGGGCATTGCTTACTCCTGTGACACCACATTTGACCAATATTTCAACAGCTACTTTTTCAGATTGTTTATCAGCTTGGTTTGGGAAGATTTAGCGTCTTTAATTCGAGATTGAGTAGTACTTGTGGGAGATTCTTCTCTGGTACTACCTGCTTGCTGCTTCAAACGGTTAACCAGTTTGTTCGATTCATCATCTTTCTTCAAACGTTCGCTTAACTTTCTTTGAGGCTTCTCTGACTGTTCCAATTGATTCCTAACTAATGGTGAAATTTCGGATTCCTGTTCCTGTTTTGGTACCGGTTTCTGCAATCCAAATCCGCCAAACAATTCGTTAAGTTTCAAGCTGACATTGAGATACAATCCACCTTCCGAGCGATATCCGGTAAAGTCGCGATCGTCTACACTACCAAAGGCATAACCCACACCCAAACGCAAATCTGGAGTTAAATAATACCCGCCTTCTACAGCAATCCCGAATTCATCAAAGCCTGGATTATTATTGGAATCTTGACCAATCCAGCGCCCTTCTACTGCTAAGTCGGTGCGGTAGCCCAATTTATAACTAGCTCGTGCTTGGGCTAAATTAACCGTTCCATCGTAGCGATCGCCGTCGAAATAAGTTACGCCGTTACGCAGGGCGTATTTACCGAAAAATTCCCATCGCCACGAAGGTGCATAAATTGCTTCTGCTGAAAATATATGTCCCGTTGCCGTAGAACTTCCTGTAAACTGGTTTTCGGGTATAGAGTCAAAGTTTTGTCGCCATTCGTATTTGAGCAAGGCGTTAAATTTATCGTTGGTTGGATCGCGATATGCTAAACCAATTTTCAGGTTGGCGGTGTCTCCCAATTCTTCAAATCTCACACCTTCGGTTCCACCCAGGTTATCCACGGTGTCAGCTAAAAATACGTTGGCTTCACCTGCTTGTTGGTAGCGTACTAATGCGGTTAATGCATTGGAAATTTTACCTGCTGCACCTACGGAAATAAAGGTGTCGTCACCTTCGGCTCCATCGCGGAATTCAAAGCGAGCATTGGCTTTTAAATCTGGATTGTCGGTGTATTCAAAGCCGACGCTGTAAACGGAACCGGAGAATAATCCCAAGGAAGATGCTGTTTGCCCTACGGCGTAAAATTGGGGAAATCTCTCTCCTGCTGCGGTGGAGTTAAAGATGTTTCTAAATACGTATTGATAACCCAAACTCATCCGCAATCCCGGTGCGATAGGCATTCCATGATTGACTCCCAATGCACCTTGCCCTTGCAAGCCGTTGAATCCCGAGAGTACGGAATAACGTCCGTTGAAGGTGGTGTCTTTGGCTAGGTCGTAATCAACTAAAGTATCTAAAGTAGTCAGTGAATTACCGGGTAATAAGCTGGTGTCATCGTAAAACTGATGAGTTAATCTAAAAGCTACTCCCTCAAATGCCCGCCAATTTAAACCTAATGTGGTGCGGTTGGGGTAAAGTGGATCGGTATCGCCCAAGCTGGCTTCATTCTGGGCTTGGAAGGTCAAAGTTTGAGTTAAAGGAACCTTTAACTTGGAGACAATTTGCTCGGTATCGCCGCTGAAGGTATCATCTATCCCATCTTCCCGGGAACGATTGACATATTCAACGCTGACATCTGCAATGCCAAACTTTTGTAAAACACCGGCTCGGAAAGTTCTTAATTCGTTATCTAAGGCTTCCCCTGGACGAGCTTGGGGTTGGGGATCGAATAGATCGAAGAAGTTTACTAAACCTGTTGAAGCTCGACCGAAGTTTTCTTCGACATCGTAGGATACACCTAGAGTCGTAGTATCGCTTAATTTACCCAGTATGGAAGCTCCATAACGGGTTTGTCCCGGAGAAAAGCTGAAAGTCGAATTATTACTGAAATTCGGCTCCACGGAACGATAATAAGCATTCAGATCGATGCGGTTGTTGATATTACCAATGGCTTCAATCCGATAAGCATTAGCTTCTAGCCGATCTCCACCATCAATATTACTTTCCGAACGCGCATATTCCCCAAGTATCTGACTGCCTCGTCCCAAGGAAATCAGAAAATCTGCACCATAGAGTTCAAATTCCCTACTACCTTGGTCTTCCAGAAGATAAGAACCAGCGATATATGACTTATTATCGAAACCTTGAGAAAGATTAAACTGCACCCTTCCGGCGTAAATTTCCCCATCTTCACCGGTTTCTGGTTGATAGGTGACAACAATTTGCCTTTGCAGAGTTGTACCAAAAGCATTAAGTTCTGTTGAATTAATTGGACTTAAGAGTCTAATTGTGCCTCGGTCGTAATCTATTTCATAGTCTCGGCCGGCATATAATTGCTGTCGGCTGACAATAGTACCAGGGCGGTTGATTTCTTCTGCTTCTAAATAAACATTTTCACTACCAGGAACCAGCAATCGTCTGGAAAGAAAATAATTCCCGCTGATACCTTGAGGAACAAAAGTATCCCGTACAAAACCTTCCACGTTGTTTGCATACAAGCCAGTTATCTGCAACGGACCAAAACTGTAATTACCTTTGAAACCGTGGAGGGGACGAGCAGTTGCCCCATAAAGCTGAGAAGGACGAGAAAATTCCTCAGTCCTAAAATCCCCCCACATTACATAATCTGGATCGGCTCCAGGTATCTTAGAACTGCGTTCAAAACGAGCATAAAAACTATCAATCGAAGGCGTAGTGGGAGTCACCGTAGAACTGTCACCATAAACGGGATATTGTTGCTCGCAAAACTGTACCCCGCCAAATAAACGGTTTCTACCTTCACAATCTTCGTTAATTGGTCGTTCGCTATTAAATGCACCAGTAAACAACCATTCCCCAACTTTACCTGTGGCAAATATCCTCGAATCCAAATCTACCTCAGTTCCATCATCTTCATTGGGATCGAGGAATTCACTCCGACTACCAAAGAAATTGGTTCCCCTTGCACCAATACGGAGGTTAACAATACCCGTGACTAGAGAAGGACGCAAATAGGTGGTAAATTCTACTTGGGTGTAGGCTTCTATTGATTTGTCAATCAGTTGATTATTGAATAGAGTCGTATCTCTACCGCTATCGAGGAGAATTTCTCCATCGATGGATCGTTCTCTCTGTCTTAGGGTAGATGTTTGTTGTTTGATTTTATGAACGGCTGCCCGGATACGGACAGGTTGAGGCTTTATTCCTGATTGGAGAGTGGCAATGAACTCACCATTAACAGCCCGTGCCTGGAATCCCGGCGCGTCTTTATTTTGGTCGGAACCAATAAATTTACCCGCGCTGCTAGTCAGAGTGACCAACACGTCGCGAGGAATCACTTCCCCTTCTTTGTTGGTAATCTGTCCTCGTATCTGAATTGTCGAACGTCCATCAGCTTGTACTACTGACTCGCCTACAGGAGAAATCTCAAGTTTTACTCCCCTAGAATTTCTGTTTCTTTCCCCAGAAGTGGAATTCTCCTCAACGGGTAAGGGTTCTGCTTGAGTTGTTTTGTCTTCAGATGAAGTTGGAGACAACTGCTGTGGTTGCTGCTGTTGCTTAAATAAAGAGTCTCCTGGCGCTCTCCCCCCTTCCCTGGGTTCGGATTGAGTGTCTCCCACTTCTGCAAGCTCAACTATATTCTCTAAAGGTGGAGAAATATGAGAATTTTCCGAGTCTTGACCTTTGTCCTCTTTTAATGTATTCTTAGCCTTTTTTAATCTAGAACTCAGATCCAATTGAGCCTTTTCATCTGAGGGGACAGCAGCCTTTTCACCTGAGGAGGCAGCAATAGATTTCGATTTAGAACCTAGAGATGATTTAGCTTTTCGATCTGAAGAAGCAGCTTTTAATCTGGAACTCAGATCCAATTGAGTTTCCTCACCTGAGGAAGCAGCTTTTAATCTAGAACTCAGATCCAATTGAGCCTTTTTATCTGAGGAAGCAGCTAAAGCTGTATCGGAATAAATCGTAGAAAACCCTACAATTGCCATTACTACTGGTAAAATGCCAACGCTACCGGGCTTGAGTAAAGTACATAAAGTAGTGTGAAAAAATTGTTTTTGGTAAATATGGCTGCTGCTGCCATTGGTAAATCGCACGCGAGATTGTCTCCTAATCATTGCTTACCCTCCGAAAACGCAGGCGTAACTGCAAAATTCACCCGCACCATACTTCCAGGTGCTAACCTCACCAAGCGTGACGGGCTATTTGTCTCAATAAAATATTTATTCGGAGCCAGGGAATAGCCTGGTAAACTAGTTAAATCCAGTGCCGCCGAGCGATGTCCGGAAATAACATTTGCTAAAGAATATAAACCATTGGCATCGGTAACAATGCGATTGCCATCATCCATATAAATCACTGCATTCGGTACCCCTGGTTCATTCGGCTGTTGTTCGCCATCAAAGTTTTTATCAACAAACACCCGCCCAATCAAAGTACCGCAATCCGACAAAATCCCTTGTCGAATCCGCAATCTGTGGCTAGATTGGTTACTTCGCAAACCCCCAGCAGTAGCTTGTGCGAGGTTTCTTCCATCTCCACGTATAGAATCTGGAGTCACCTCAGCAGCATAATTAACAATTAAGCTTTCTCCAGGCTGCAAAGTTACCGTCGAGTTTATAGTTACATTAGTTCCTCGGCTAGAAGCGTTGATAATTGGGGTTCCTAACTCCACAGTTTGATCGCCGATAGAACCTTGTACCGAATCACTTACCAATCGCAATCCTAAGGGCAACCTATCTGTAATGCTTACATTTAAAGCTGGCGATTGACCGACATTTTCGATCAACAACCGATAAATTACCGTATCTCCAGGTTCGGCAGCTGCGCGATCGCCAGTTTTTGTTAATCGCAAATCTGCAGGATTTGCCGAGAGAGTAACTGTATTAGAATCAACTCTTTGAGGAGGTAAGTTATCTGCACCACCACTTGCGGTATTCTCGATCGTTGTTTGGGCGAGAGTAGGTATAATTCCGTAAGTAATAACACTCAGAGAACCAATTGTTAAGAAGACGCTTTTACGCCTTAGCCATGAAATTAAAAAAGATGTCATTGGAAGGCATGAATGCAATAAATAGTCAAAGTTTTCTAAGGTATAGGCTTTAAATGAAAGCCATTATTAACTCAATACTTAATTCTTAACTAGCAGCCAAGAATCGGATTGCGAAAGTCCACGCTCGTTATAAGTATTACCAAGAAAAATTTTTTTATTTCTCCTGTTATGCAAAATGTATATTTTTTTGCAATCAGAGCATATTATCAACTGATTGTCAAGATTTAAACCAGGTCGAGATAGTTTTAAATTCCTATATTTGATTTTCTCAAATCAAATAAAGTGAATGAATCGGTAACTGGAAATTTAAATAAAAACCTATTAATTCCCCATTCACAGATTTTAATAAAACGGTTAGGACAAATATTTCTACGCAATCGGTGCATAAAAAAATATTTTTATACTGCCCTTCCTCTATTTTATTTACGTAAATGCACGTTATCAGACAAGAAAAAATCCCGATTACCAAGAGACGGTAAATAACCTATCAAACCTGACTATGGCCAATAGGGAACTAGGGTGACTATCTGGTTCAAACCCAATTGCAGTGATTTATTGCTCCTAGATAGAACGTGTAGCTTTTTTTATTAAACCTATTTCGTCTAAATTTCTGTTAATTGAAATGACGGGCACCCATAGAAATTTTTTCTTCTAAAAAATTTCTATGGGAACCCTTGACAAACAGTTTGTATTAAGACGGCAGTAGCTGCCTTCCGTCGAGGAAATTAATATACGCCGTTTCCTCTTGAGTATTAAATAAAAAATATTCATGTTCATCTTCATAACCTTCACACCACTGTCATAAAATTGCTTAAGTTTGAGTATCCCACGTATGGGTTCTCTTTGAGTCACTAATTACCTACAGATGATAATTAAAAGCTTGCACGTTAATTATTTTTTACCGTGTTATCAAACTTTAGAAACACCTGTCGGGATATATATATTTACAACGCTGAACTCAAACTAGGGATGGTATTTCAGGGAACCTTTATTTAGTCACTAGCTATATTTAAGATTCTTGCAAATCAGTATCTTAGAAGTGTCCCATAAACTATATGTTTCCAATGTACAATCTAGACAACTACCTAATACTTCACTTTGCTAAATCTTTATTTTTAGGTCGCACTTAAGTAATATTACCCA
>JBCBQE010000031.1:0-17023 GCA_039820385.1 Cyanobacteria bacterium J06635_10 | reverse complement strand
ATAAATAGCAAAACAAACCTAATAGTGCAATACTCTTAGGTAAAATTTACATTATTCAATTGTAAAAATATAGTTATTCTTGACCAAGCAAGAAAATAGTTAATATAACCGATGACTCTCTCGTTCTATATAAATAATAAGCAGGAATTAATTAAATGTCAATATGTAATTTCGGTATTTTGTTCTCAAAGTTGAGAACGATCGCAATTTAATTGACGGCTTAACCCAATAAAATCAATACCAAAAATAAATAATACATAATAGGTTAGTGCTTTGAGAGCCATGGAAACTTTGCGTACTGCTGCATGCTGATGTTTCTAGTCAAAATCAACGAAAATATTGGAGTAGATGGCACATAGCACAGTACAAAGACGATACTACCGTGAGCCCAAGCTACACCATCTAAAAAATTTTCTGGCAGCGATAAACGAACCGATAACTAGCCTTCATTCGGGTTGCTAAATTAAATAATGTCTGTAAAGCCAGATAGATTAGGATCGCCAGAATATTTGTTTGGTTAAATCTTCCACGTTAGAAATTCGATCTAGCCACAAACAATTTCTATTCTTCAATCCGCTTTTCCAAACCCTGCCCAATCATAATCTGTTCCCCAGCACGAGTTTTTACTGTTTGACGGGTACGATATTTCTCGCCAATTAACTTTAACTCCTCTTCAAACACCGAACCTTCATATTCGGTACGCAAACACAAAGTCTTCCCATTTGGACAATAATATTCGGCGGTAACAGGCTCTTGGTTATCATAACCGCGATCGCGATATAACCTATTTCCCAAAGCGCCAAACATAGTTGAACCTTGGGATTGTTTCTTGCCAGTCACCAAGTTAGTACTTTCCCAAGTCACGTAGGTACCGCAAATCAACATTTTCTCAGTAGGTAAACCATGTATTTGAGCCAAAACAAGCAACTCATCACATCCTGCCTCTAAAAACCGAACTGCGATAAGCCTAAAGGCATGCGCTTCGCGATCGCGCTTTCAAATTTTTTCGTTTCCCCATCCGGTAAAGTATAGAAGCGTCGCTCTGAACTCCATTTACCAACAGATTCTTGAAAAAATTCTGTAATCAAGGATTTTTCAGCTATTTGTACAAGTTTGATTGGAGATGTCACTGGTTTTTCCTCATAAAGTTGATGCTGACTACACTATGTACCCTGCAAATACCAAATTATGTAACATCTCTTAAGATTAACTACATAATTTGTAAAATACTGATATGCTCGATACAATATAGCGCATCGAAATATTTATTTAACTTTGATTCCTGATTTCGGAATCAGAGTTAAGGGTTCCATGGATAATTTTTTTCTCCTAAAAAAATTCTCATTGGTGCCCTTTCTACTGCGAAAAAAGCTAATACTGTAGGTATTTGCAACTATCAAACCCAAAAAAGATTCCAATTTTTATATCTTTAGACAGATTATAGGTAAACAGTCATATTACTTTCCTGAGGCTCGGTTTATAATGACACCTGGTGTATAAAATAATTTATGCCATAAAAAATCATGAGCAAAAAAGAACTGATTTGATAAAATTGTCAAGTATTTTGAACACTTATCTAAAAGCACTTTATTGTTTTGGATAAGTGAATTGCTGCTGCGCTAAATACAAGCCATCTTTATGAGTAGTTGAATCAAAATGTTGCTATGAATACAGAGCAGAAATTTTCTCTTCCTTGAGTAGCGTATTTTCTACAAGCTATGGGGGATAAGGAATCTTGTAGAGTAATATTACCAAATTAGTTAGAATGCACAATCCAAGAGAGCATCTCAATGTAGGGAAAAAGACGATTAAAAAAAATATTTTGTTTCCGACTTCAACTAATAGGAGCGTATATTTTAGATGTTCTCCGAAAAAGGTATTTGTAACCCAGGTAGTAAAAAAAACGATTTTATTTGCTTGTTATTTAGCTATGGGTTTACTGAATACAAGTTGTTATTCAGTTCCTAAAGAAACTGCCCAAGCGACATCCAAACGCCGGGGTGGTGTAACAGCGACAGATGTAGCCATTGCCCGAAAATCATGGTTAAAAAAAGAACTATCATATACAGGAAGTACCGTACCATTTCAGAAAATCTCCGTGCGATCGCAAATAGAAGGGCAATTATTAGCGCTGAATGTAGATATAGGAGATAAAGTATCCGAGGGGTATATTGTCGGATTAATTGATGATGCTTTACTTAAAACCTCTTTAAATCAAGCAGAAGCGGAACTTTTGGCCCTAAAATCAGAAGTCGCCAGAGGCAATACTCAAATTAGTAATGCTCTTACCGCAGTAGAAAGAGCGCGATTGGAATTGCAGCAAGCTACATCAGATGCTCGAAGACAGCAAAAACTACTCTCCGAAGGTGCGATCGCCAAACAAACAGCCGAACAAACACTTACAGCAGCCCAAACAGCAAAACAAGCACTCCACGCCGCTCAAAAACAAGTGCAAACCGAACAGCAAGCCGTTGCCGCAGCCAAAGGAAGAGTAGTAGCACAACAAGCTGTAGTAGCTCAAGCAAAAGAGCGTAAAAGCTATGCCAAACTGACATCTCCCATTACCGGCGTAGTTTTAGAAAAGATTATCGAGCCAGGAAATTTAGTACAACCAGGGAATGAAATTTTAAAAATTGGTGATTTTAGTAGAGTAAAAATAGAAGTCCAAGTTTCAGAATTAGAATTAGGAAAACTAGAAATTGGGCAATCAGTAAAAGTTTCATTAGATGCCTTTCCCAATCGAGAATACATCGGTACATTAAAACGTATTTCACCAGCAGCAAATACAACAGCACGCTTAATACCCACAGAAATAGTAATTCCCAATATTGAAGGTAAAATAGGCAGCGGTTTATTAGCGCGAGTCAATTTTCAAAATGCAACCCAACAGCATGTTGTAGTACCTGCAAGAGCAATTCAAACAGAAGTAGGAAAATCCAAAAGAGAGGAAGAGGAATTAATTTCAAATCTCCAGGGAACAGTATTCATTGTTATAAAAGACGGAAAAAATCACAAAGTAAAAGCAAGAAGGGTGATTTTAGGAGAAAAAGCTGACGGTAAAGTCGAAATTATCTCGGGATTACAACCAGGAGAATCTTATGTAGTGCGTAGTAGTAAACCTTTAAAAGATGGTGAAAAGGTACGTCTGTCTATTCTTTCAGAGAAAACGCGTTAGTTGGAACAGGTAAGAAGTAAGAAGTAATAAGTAAGAAGTAATAAGTAATAAGTAATGAGTAATAAGTAAGAAATAATGAGTAATAACCAACAACTAACAACCAACAACTAACAATTAACAACTAACTATTGATGTCCAATTTCAGCATCAGCACAATTTCCATCCGCAGACACATCGGCACACTCATGCTGACTTTGGCAGTGATTGTTTTAGGTGTATTTTTTATTATTAGATTACCAGTAGATTTACTGCCATCAATTACTTATCCCCGAATTGGAGTGCGGGTAGAAGTACCAGGAGTCTCGCCAGAGGTTGGTATTGAAGAAGTTACTAAACCTTTAGAGTCAGCTTTTGCTGCCACTGAAGGAGTAATACAGGTATATTCCCAAACTCGTGAAGGGAGAATCAGTCTCAATTTATATTTTCAACCGGGAGGGGATATCGATCAAGCCCTTAATGATACTACGGCGGCGTTTAATCGTGCCAGAGGCAGGCTACCAGATACTATAGAGTCACCGAGAATCTTTAAATTTGACCCTTCTCAATCGGCAGTTTATGAATTTGCCTTAACTTCACCGACTTTAAAAGGTGTCGATTTACGAGTATTTGCTGAAGAAGAATTAGCCCGGGAATTAGGTGTAGTCGCTGGAGTTGCAGGAGTTGATGTTTCGGGAGGAGTTGAAGAAGAGATAAGAGTTAACGTCGATTTAAATCGCTTGCAAGCTTTGGGAATCGGGTTAACCGACGTACTCGATGAATTGAGAAACCGCAATCAAGATATTTCTGGGGGAAGAATTTTGGGGGAAAATTCCGAACCTTTAACTCGTACGGTTGGACGTTTTCAAAACGCCGAGGAAATTAGAAATCTTTCTTTTCCCATAACTTCTTCTTCCTCCACTATTTCTCAACGCATTTACCTACGTGACTTTGCAGAAGTTATAGATGATACAGAAAAACAAAGACTTGCCGTCTTACTAAATAAACAACCCGCGATCAAAATCAGCATTCAAAAACAACCGGATGCCAACACTATAACCGTAGTTGACGGAGTAAAAAAGCAACTTGCGGAACTCAAAAAATCCGGAATCATCCCTGAAGAAACCCTTTTAACAACCACTTTAGACGAATCGCAATTTATTCGTAATTCCATCAATAACGTTACAGTATCTGGATTAATAGGTACAATATTAGCCGCGATCGCAGTTTTACTATTTTTAGGTTCGTTACGTCAAACTTTCATTATCGTTTTAGCAATTCCCCTAGCAACACTCGCCGCCATCATTTTAATGGGAATATTTGGCTTATCATTAAACGTTTTTAGCTTGGGTGGTTTGGCATTAGGCGTTGGTATTGTCGTAGATAACTCCATCGTCATGCTCGAAAATATTGCTAAAGGAATGAATAGAGATGGGGGGAGGAGGAGACAATGGGAGGGTGAGACAAGGGGATGGGGAGATGATTTGGAATTTATAACTCCTAACTCCTCACACAAGAGTACTAACTTAATCAAGCAAGCCGAAGAAAGTAGCAGGGAAGTAGAATCAGCTTTAATTGCTTCAACAAGTACTAACTTAGTGGTAGTTGTACCCTTTTTGCTCATTGGGGGATTGATTTCGCTACTATTCAACGAATTAATTCTCACCATCAGCTTCGCCGTAGCAGCTTCCATATTAATAGCCGTTACTGTAGTACCAATGTTGACTTCCCGAATGCTGGCGTGGCGAATTTCCAGTAGAATCAATAAATTTTGGCTTTTAGGCGAATTTAATCGCCGTTTCGATGCAGCAACGAGAGGATATGGCAATTTATTACGTCATATATTACATTTTCGTTTCCTAGCTATTCTTGTCACTATTCTTTTCCTTAGCGGTAGTAGTTTGTGGATGATACCGCAAATCGAACAGGAGATTTTACCTCGCATTAACACCGGAAGAGCTATTTTATTCGCTTCTTTTCCTCCCGGTACACCTTTAGAAATGAATCAAAAAGTGATGGCTGCTGTAGATGATATTCTCCTCAAACAGCCAGAAACTGAATATGTATTTTCCACCTATGGTGGTTTTATATTTAGCAGCACTACTATAGAAAATCCCCTACGAAGTTCGAGCAATATAACTTTAAAACCAGGTACTGACATCGAAGCTTATGTAGAAACAGTCAGTAAGGAATTTGATCAGCTAAACTTAGCCCGAATTCGTCTACGACTTTTTCCCGGTAGAGTGCGGGGTTTAATTCTCAATAATTCACCCGTGCGTGGTGCTGATATTGATATAATCCTCCAAGGAGAAGACGAAGCAAGTTTACAACAAGCAGGAGCACAAGTTCTTCAAGCCTTAGACGAACAAGTAACATCCGCCAGATTTCGTCCCGATGCCGATAAACCGCAACCGGAAATTCAAATTCGTCCCGATTGGGAAAGAGTTGCAGCTTTGGGATTAACAACAGAAGATATTGGAGATACCATTAGTACTGCAATACAAGGAAGTATACCGACTAGGTTACAAAGAGGCGATCGCTTAGTAGATGTACGAGTGCAGTTAAATGAAGCCTCAGTACAAACAACTTCACAATTAGAAAGACTGCCGTTATTTGTTAATAATAATTATCAAGTACGTTTGAGCGATGTTGCAAATATTGTCAAAGGTAAAGCACCAGGAGAAATTCAACGCATTAACCAACGTCAAGTATTTATAATTGCCGGTAATTTGAGTGAAGGAGCTTCTTTAAGTCAAGCTTTAACTCAGGTAAATAATATCCTTGATAATTTAGAATTACCCAAAGGGGTGCGTGCCTTACCCAGTTACAGTGCTCAATCCAATCAACAATTGCAAAATTCTCTTCGGTTGTTGGGAGGATTAGCCGCCTTCTTAGTGTTTGTAGTCATGGCCGTACAATACAATTCCCTAGTCGATCCGTTAGTCATAATGTTTACTATGCCTCTGGCTTTAGCTGGCGGTATTTTCGGTCTTTTTATTACTCAAACAGCCATTGGTGCAACAGTAATAGTTGGTGCCGTGTTATTAGTAGGAATTGTCGTTAATAATGCGATCGTCATGGTGGAATTAGCAAATCAAATTCGTCAAAGCGAAAAAATTGATCGTGCCACAGCAATATTAAAAGCCGCACCGCAACGTTTACGTCCAATATTAATGACTACAATTACCACAGTTTTAGGAATGTTTCCCTTAGCATTAGGAATTGGTGAAGGTTCGGAATTTTTACAACCCTTGGGAGTTGTTGTTTTTTCCGGCTTATCTCTAGCTACAGTAGTGACTTTGTTTATTATTCCTTGCTTTTATATTTCCCTACACGATTTATTTGCTGGGAAATTTATCAGAAGTTAGTTGTTAGTTGTTATTTGCTGGGGGAGTTTAACTTTTCCCTAACTCTTCATACACCTCTAATGTTTCTTGACAAACGCGGTTAACATTCAAACGTTCTAGATTTTGACTAGCTCGATTTTTCCATTCACGTAACTTATTTGAATCATTAAGCAATGTCATCAACATATTTGCTAAAGCTTCACTATCTTTTGGTGGTACTAAAAGCCCAGCTTCGCCATAATCCAAAGCTTCGGGAATTCCATCAACGTCGGTAGCAATAATAGCCGTGCCAGCCTGACGTGCTTCTGAAAGCACCAACGGACAAGGATCGCGTAAAGAAGCAAGGACAAATATGTCACAGGAATTTAAGTAGCGCTGCGGTTCTGGCTGATACCCTTCAAAATGAATCCTCGGCCCCGAATTTACTTGTTTCGCTTGTGCTTCAAATAGTTCTTTATCTGGCCCATTTCCTACTAGATAAAGATGAACTTGGGGAACTAAATCTACGATTTTTTCAAAAGCTTCTATTAGCACAGCAATACCTTTACGCTGATACATTCCCGCAACAGTAACAATTGCCGGATGGGATAATTGTATATTCGAGATACTGTCTACAGGGTTGCGTGGACTTTCCAAAGTTCCATTACAGATAACCCGTAATTTATGAGCCGAAATACCCCGTCTTTCCATACTTTGAGCAACAGCTTCACTAACAGAAATTACCCTATCGGCTAAACCCATCAATATACTTTGACGCTGAAACTCGTTGTGTACTGTAGAAACCAAACCATACTTATTTCCAGTTCTCAAAGTACTTGCCAATACCATTCCCGTAACCATATGAGCATGAACGATATCTGGCTGAAAATTTTTGATAATCTGCCGATAAATTATTCCTGCTTTCAAGATATTAAACGGTGTTCTTTTTTGATTTAAATGATAATGTTTAACGCCATATTTATTAAGTAAAATCTCATATTCCCCACCATTAGAAGCCACTGCTACATTGTGACCATTTTTGGCTTGCAAACAAGCAATATCTACAGCAACATTGACAATGCCGTTACCTATTTCTTGAATATCGTTTAAGATATGTATTATTTTCATGTAGATGCCCTAATTTTTCCTACCTAGTCAAGGGTTCCCATAAGAATTTTTTGATTCTAAAACAATTCTTATGGGTGCCCGTCAAACTTATTCTAAGTATTATTCAGTGTACAGTCACTACTCCGGTCGTAATTTTTACTAATACTTTAATACTCCGAAAAATTTATATACTGTGCTTATTTTGGCAAATTGTTTACTTTCTGCAACTCAGAATATCATGCATAATGTGAGCAAAATTACCAATAACCATAAGAATTCGTAATCTATCTAACATCTACTAGTTAGTCAATTTCGATACGAATAGGTGGAACCGATCGCTTTTTTTAATGTCTCTATCTTAAGAAATTAGTCAAGGGTTCCCATAAGAATTTTTTGATTCTAAAAAAATTCTTATGGGTGCCCGTCAGTTTAATCTGACGGATAGTTGACAATTCTGCAATCAGGTAATCCAATTAAATAATTAAATATAATATAATTAATATTATCTTCTTATGTATAAGTTATAAACGAAGGAAGGAGTTAGGAGGAAGAAGGTTTGAGCGGTAATGTATTTTTTCAACTTTAGTTATGAGTCTAAAACGAAATTATTGAAAAAAATAATATTTGGTTCTTCAGTACTTAGTATGCCAAACTAATAGTTTAAATTCCAATTCAGTAAACATCTAGCTCTAAAATTTTCAAAATTTCGGAATCCATATCCCGAACGTTTGATAAGTTTTAAATTATTATTAACAAGTGAATTTTCTAGCCTGTCATCACGCTACCAGAACATAGTGTAACGGTATTAAGGTGCGGTACCAACGAGCCAATGTGCGCTATTCTTTGTTTATTGGATGGCTTTTTATTATTTTTTTAGCATACTAAGTGATGAAGAACCTAATATTTTGAGGCGCGTAGCGCGTACCGCAAGGTCGTCCCGGAGGGACTTAAAATATTTAAGTCCGGCATGCACAATCTCACGTTTTAAAACGTGAGTTCAACTTCGGCTCTTCTATCTTCCCTCTTCCTTCGTGAATTTAGGCTTTGCATTACTAATATTTGAAGGAAAAACATTTGAGATATAAATCTTTATTTATTATTTGATTAAGACAATTTTACGTAAATTAGGACTTTGTATATTTCCACGACGCGCTAAAACAGAAGTAACTAGAAGCCGCCAAGCAGTTAAAGATAAAACAGAAGCATCTGCTAACTTGATAAAATTCTTCACCTTTTTCTCCTTTAGGGCTACTATGGCCCAATGTAATTTCAAGTAATTTTTGATATCGTCAAAAGCTGGAATTTGGGAACGGTACTTTTCGTCAACTAAAGCGTAAATCTTCTTTTTCATTGAAATATTAGTATTGAGACGGTTTTGCAGAAATATTTTCCGGTCATATCCTCCAGACCAAATTGTTCGGTATGCTAAACACTGATTTAAGAAAATAGCATCTCCAAACTGGGCAATACGAATCCAAGCATCAATATCATCGCAGCCAGTTAACTTAATATCCCATCCACCGCTTTTCAAAAAAGCTTCACGAGTACAAGCTACCTGAACCGGAGTACCAAATGGTAATCTTTCCAAAAGCATACCGTAATGAATATCCGCTTGAGGAATGTAAAAAGCTAAACCCGGACCTAGTACAGGCGTACAACTAAGTTCAATATTTAACTCATTTACTTGAGCAGCAATACAAGAAACGATCGCAGCATTTTCATGAAGAGCGATCGCTCGTTGCATTTCCTCCAGACAATTGTGAGCTAAATAATCGTCATCATCTAAAAACTTAATCCACTCACCCTGAGCCAGAGAAATACCAGCATTTACCGTTGCAGCATGACCGCAATTGGTAGTATTGCTTGTGTAAACAACTTGTTGCCGTTGTCGTGGTGGTAGCTGTTCCCTGAAATATTTGACATATTCAGCAGTACCATCAGAAGAACAATCATCAGCAACAATAACTTCACAATCAATAGTTTGGTTAAGGGCAGAGTTCATTGCTCGTTTAAGTAAATTTAAACGGTTATAGGTTGTAATGACAACACTGAATTTCATACATCCAAGACTTTGAGTAAAGCACCGTAAACTAGCGAATTTAAAAATAAATTATGTTTGATACAAAAAAATAAATGCGATCGACCCGCTTAATTGTTTTAAATATATGGACTAAAACATCGATATCGATTTATTATTGGTGATTGTGAGATTTTAAGACAACCCGTCACTGACCCCGGACGGCCATTTGCGGGGCTTGTAGCCCTTGAGCCGAATCTCGGTAAAAAATTCCAGATACTTCCCCAATCTGGATTATCTTTAAACCGTTTTGTTGCGGTGTTGCGTAAAGGCAAGACATCTTGGAAACGGTTATGGCGAGGGGACAAAAAACGGGTTTGCTGGTTCCTGGGATTATATCTATATTAAAAACCAGTATCCAAATATCACGGTGAATAAATGAGCCACTGCGCTGGCTTAGGTTCCCAAGGCAGGGCGGCCTGCACGGGGGTTCCCCCCTCCGTTGTCGCGACTGCTTTTGACTTGTAGCAAGTGGCGTTCACTCCTGTCGTTTCTCTCTCAGGTCTCTTGACGCTGAGTTTCCCACATCCCGAGTGCTTCTTATGAATACACAACAAATAATCCGCGATCTAGAAGCGGAACAACTCAAAACAGATCTGCCTACTATCTATGTTGGCGATACCGTAAAAGTCGGAGTCAAAATCAAAGAAGGCGAAAAATTTCGCGTACAACCCTACGAAGGAGTTGTAATTTCCATGCGTAACGGTGGAATTAACGAAACCATAACAGTTCGTAAAGTATTTCAAGGTGTTGGAGTTGAGCGGGTTTTTCTCGTGCATTCTCCCCGAATCGATAACATCAAAGTAATGCGTCGCGGTAAAGTACGACGCGCTAAACTTTATTATCTACGCTCCCGTGTAGGTAAAGCGACTCGTATCAAACAACGCTTTGATCGCTCATTGTGAGCTTGAAAATTATCCACCCTTTGGGAAAAAATATTTACCAAAAGCGGCTGCAAGGCCGCTCTTCGTGAATTTTCAAAAAAAGTGGATCTTAAATGCCACAATTGGGTTAGAATATTAAAGACTGGTACAAAAACAATCACCAAAAAAGATTGTGCGCTCTTAGTTCAGTTGGTAGAACGCAGGTCTCCAAAACCTGATGTCGGGGGTTCGAGTCCTCCAGGGCGCGCTCTCAAATGAAATCCAGCCCGAAAGATTTGCAGTTATTACTGATAATTTCGGGTTGATTTTATTTTTATGGCAGCTTTATGTATTTAAAATAAATAATGCTCTAATTTAAAGCTGTTACTATTGATGGAGACGTGACCTGTAACAAAAGTGTAAGGATTGGGGGAGAGTAAAGACTGTGGCCAAAAAGAACGAAGCAGAAATGCAAGAATTGAGTAGCGGGTTTAGTCTTGGCAACTTCTTCAGAGGAACCAAAGAAGAATTTGAAAAAGTCGTTTGGCCAAGTCGAAAACAGCTCGTCAGTGAATCCGCAGCCGTGCTGTTGATGGTAACCCTTTCCGCGACAGTGATATTTTTTGTCGATAAATTATTTGCTTGGGCAGCAACAGTGGTATTCAAATGAATTCTGCAACAGACGAAGACCGTAATTCGCCGTTGCAGTCAGAGGAAATCGATGCAGTATCCAATGATGGTCCGCAGGCATCTCGCTGGTATGCAGTGCAAGTAGCCTCTGGCTGCGAGAAGCGTGTAAAAACGAACTTGGAACAGCGCATTCAAAGTTTTGATGTAGCTGATAAAATTCACCAAGTAGAAATTCCACACACGCCAACAGTCAAAATACGTAAAGATGGCAGTCGCTACCAGACAGAAGAAAAGGTATTTCCTGGCTATGTGCTGGTAAAAATGCAAATGGAGGATGATATTTGGCAGGTGGTGCGAAACACCCCCCATGTGATCAACTTCGTAGGAGCCGAACAAAAGCGTGGTAGCGGTAGAGGGCGGGGGCACGTAAAACCATTGCCCCTTTCTCATAGTGAAGTAGAAAGAATCTTCAAACAAGCTACCGAACAAGAGCCAGTAGTGAAAATTGACATGGCTACTGGTGATAAGATAGTCGTGCTTTCAGGTCCATTTAAAGACTTTGAAGGTGAGGTAATCGAAGTCAGTCCAGAAAGAAGCAAGCTTAAAGCATTGCTTTCTATTTTTGGAAGAGACACGCCAGTAGAATTGGAATTTAATCAAGTAGAAAAACAAAGCTAGTAAGAAATGGCGAAGAAAGTAACGGCGATGATAAAACTGGCTCTGCAAGCTGGGAAAGCCAACCCAGCGCCGCCAGTAGGACCTGCTTTAGGTCAGCACGGTGTTAATATTATGATGTTCTGCAAGGAATACAACGCCAAAACAGCAGATAAAGCTGGAATGGTTATTCCTGTAGAAATTTCGGTTTATGAAGACCGAAGTTTTACATTTATATTAAAAACTCCTCCAGCGTCGGTGTTGATCACCAAAGCAGCCAAAATACAAAAAGGTTCTGCCGAACCCAATAAAACTAAAGTTGGTTCCATAACAAAAGACCAATTACGGGAAATTGCGGAAACAAAAATGCCCGATTTGAACGCCAATGATATTGAAGCGGCGATGAAAATTATTGCGGGTACCGCTCGTAATATGGGTGTAACCGTAGCAGACTAAGAAAGCTCGCGGAGTTAAGAGTTAAAAGTTAGGAGTAGAAAGTTAAAAATTATTAACTGACAACTAACAACTAACCCTTCGGGTATCTCCCTCCGGGAGACGCTTCGCGTTCACGAAGTGACCCGTTAGGGTAACGGCAGTTACTACAACGCGGCGTCAGTCGCTACAACGGAACGCCACTTGCTACAACCGTCGTGTTCCTCGGCAACGCAGTGGCTCGGAAACCTCCGCAACGCGCTGCCTTGGGAACCCGCGCAACGTACTGCCTCACAACTAGCAATTAACAACTAGCAACTAACAACAATACATTTGGGGGAGAGAATAGATCTCGTTAAACACCCCAGGAGAAAACAATGGCAAAAAATAAATTATCGCGTCGCTTACAGGCGCTGCTTGAAAAAGTCGAAGATAAAGATTACGAACCCATAGAAGGTTTAAGTTTACTTAAAGAAACAGCAACGGCGAAATTTCCTGAAGCAGTTGAAGCGCATATTCGCTTGGGAATTGACCCAAAATATACAGACCAACAATTGCGGACAACAGTAGTACTGCCTAAAGGAACGGGACAAACTGTACGAGTTGCGGTAATTGCACGAGGTGAAAAGGTAGGAGAAGCCAGTAGCGCCGGTGCTGATGTAGTAGGTTCGGAAGAACTGATTACCGAAATTCAGCAAGGAAGAATGGACTTTGATAAGCTGATTGCTACCCCCGACATGATGCCGCAAGTCGCAAAGCTTGGTAAATTATTAGGTCCCCGTGGTTTGATGCCATCTCCCAAAGGTGGAACCGTAACAACCGACCTTACAGGAGCAGTTGCGGAATTCAAAGCTGGTAAATTAGAATTTAGAGCCGACCGTACCGGCATAGTTCATGTTATGTTTGGTAAGGCATCTTTTTCTGCAGAAGACTTATTGGTCAACTTGAAGGCTTTGCAAGAAAGCATTGACCGTAACCGTCCTTCTGGAGCAAAAGGTCGTTATTGGCGGACTGTTTATGTATCAGCCACTATGGGACCATCTATTCGGCTTGATGTTAACGCTTTACGCGATTTAAAAATCGATCAAGCAGCTTAACTCATAATAAATTATCAGTTGTGATTTGTGAATTATGAGTTATGATAAACCTGTTTTAACTCCTAACTAATCATTCCCAACTCTTTACTTTAAAACTGAATAAGTAACAGCCAGAGACAGCAGGTGCTAATCGTAAAAGCTTAATTTCCTGCCTAGGTTTACTCCTTAATTGTTTTTCATTCCTGACTTTAATAGTCAAGATTTGATCTCATAAGGATTTTATTAAAGACGTAGAGAAACGTTTTGATAAATATTAAACCCTGGCTGTTGCAGTCAGGGTTTGTTGTTTTATAGGTCGATAAAAACCATGAAGGAGGTGATATCGAATGGGTAGAACCTTAGAAGATAAGAAGTCAATAGTAGCCGATCTAAAAGGGATTTTGAGCGAGTCTTCCCTGGCATTAGTAATTGAATATCAAGGGCTAAGCGTATCGGAAATTAGTGACTTGCGCAATCGGATGCGTCCAACTGGTACTGTTTGTAAAAGAACCAAAAACACCTTGATGCGTATTGCTGTTCAAGAAGACGAGCAATGGCAGCCAATGACGCAGTACCTTCAAGATTCTTCAGTCTTCTTGTTGGTTAAAGAAGATATAAAAGATGCCATCAAGGCTTACGAAGAATTCCAGAAAGCCACTAAGAAAACAGTAATTCGTGGTGGTGTACTTGAAGGGCAAGCTTTGAGTGTAGATGAAGTCAAAGCACTCAAGGAATTGCCTTCCAAGCAAGAGCTTATGGCTCGTATCGCTGGAAGTTTGAATGCAGTTGCCACCAAATTGGCTGTGGGAGTCAACCAAGTGCCAACCAAGCTGGCAAAGGGTATCAACGAAGTACCCAGTTCCTTGGTACGCGCAGTCAAAGCAGTATCCGAAAAAGAAGGCTCTGGGGATTCTCAGGAAGCAGCTTAAAGGATTTTGGATTTTGGATTTTAGATTTTGGATTGTATATACATAAACCGAGTCTAATTTTAAAAATCTAAATAATCAGAAAATTTTCATTTCACAACAAAAACAACAGGAGTATATTCATGTCTGCAAAAACTGATGAAATTATAGAAAGCTTGAAGTCTTTGAGCTTACTCGAAGCTTCCGAATTAGTTAAGCAAATCGAAGAAGTATTTCAGGTAGATGCTTCCGCTTCTAGTGGTGGTGGCATGATGATGATGCCTGGCATGATGCCTGGAGCTCCTGGCGCTGCTGCTGCTGAACCAGAAGAAGAGAAAACTGAGTTTGACGTAGTACTCGAAGACGTACCTGCCGATAAGAAGATTGCTATCCTCAAAGTAGTACGTAGTATTACCGGCTTAGGTCTGAAAGAAGCCAAAGAAATGGTAGAATCTGCACCTAAAGCAATTAAAGAAGCAATTGCAAAAGATGCTGCTGAAGATGCTAAGAAGCAGCTTGAAGAAGCTGGTGCTAAGGTATCAGTTAAGTAATTAATTTGGGCATTGGCTCGCGGAGTTGGGAGTTGGGAGTTAGGAGTTAGAAGTTAGGAGTTAGGAGTTATAAGTTTCTTTCCCTATTCCCCCTCTCCCCTTCTTCCCCCTCTCCCTTATTTTTTGATGCCCATTTTTAATGTAAATCCGCATCCCATACAGCAATGTAGATGCGGTCTTGTTTATTACGCTCTACGACTCCTTTTAAATTACCTACTCGAAAATCATATTTTCTATTTTGGCGCTGATAAACTCGCTGTAATCCTTGTTTGATATCGCCGTTAATATTACCTGATAACATTTCTTGTAAAGTATCTTGCATCACATTTGCTCCTACGGATTGAGCCAGAGATGCTTCTGTTTGTCGTAATCTTCCAGATTGACGGTCAAATAATAAACCTAAGTCTACGCGATTTGGTTGTAATTTATATAGATAGGCGCGTGTTCTCCATAAACCTCGAGAAAGTTTAGTCGGTTTACCTAATTTTGCTTTGACATCGCTTTCAGATGTACCTGTAGGAAATACTGGAAAATCGCGATTTGAAGAATTAGTAGCAACTGTTTTTACAGGCTCTTTTGGTGGTATTGAAGCGGACGGAGTAGGGGTAGGAGTCGGAGTCTGAGTTGCGATCGCAATGGTCGTCGGAGTTGGAATGGTCGTTGGAATGGTCGTTGGAATGGTCGTTGGAATGGTCGCCGGAGTATAAATTATTTTCGGTTGCGGTGCTGGTGTTGAAATAACTGGCGGCTTGATATTTATAGGTCTTACTTCAGGTGTTGGTTCAATTGTTATTTGTTGCTGCGGTTGCGGTGGAATAATTCGTGGCTTTGGCGGAGATGGAATTTCTGGTGTTTTGGTTGGTTGTACTTTGGTAACAGTTGCTTCTGGTAAAGAAGATTCTGGTAAAGAAGGTTCGGGAGAAGGAATTGAATTGCGATCGTTCGATTCTGCCGGGGGAGTTTGAGATATGACGACATCTTTTTCGGGTTGCTGTCGGTTGAAATTGGCAATTGCGACTCCCCCAATTAATCCAGCAGCAAGTAAACCGCCAACAATCACAGGAGGTTTTGATTTATTTGTAGAAGTTGCAGAATTTTGACTATTTTGAGGAATTCTAGCTCCAGGAGATACCGCTACTGTTTGTTGAGTATTTTGAACCGGTAAAACAGTATTCGTTTGGGTATTAGACTGTAAAGCATCAAGCATTTTGCTCGCAGTGCTGTAGCGATCGCCTACATTTGGACTAATTGCTTTACTAAGAACTGTTTTTAAAGAATTAGATAATCCTTGAGGAGCATAATTTTCCCATATTATTTGGGCCGTTTGCGGGTTCGATTCTAATTCGTGGGGATGTTTACCCGTTAACAAATAGATTGCTGTTAAAGCCAAACTGTAAATATCGCTAGCGAAAACCGGATGTCCTAAACCTTGTTCGATAGGCATATATCCCGGCGTACCAATCACCATCGATTTTGTGGGGTTTCCTGAAGAAATGATTGCAGTACGAACAGTTTCTTTTACCGCACCAAAATCAATTAAAACCGGCTTACGATTAGAATTACGAAGAATAATATTATCAGGTTTGATATCGCGGTGAATAATTCCTTTCGAGTGGACATATTCTAATACCGATAGCAAACTCAGTAAAATTTCTTTGACAGCTTTTTCATCTAAACATCCATCAGTTTCGACGATATTTGTTAGAGTTTGTCCTTGAATCCATTCCTGAACTAAATAAAATAGTCCGTTTTCAGAAAAATAGGCATAAAGATTGGGAATTTGCTCGCTACCTTCGCCGAGAAATTCTAAAATTGCTGCTTCTCTTTCAAACCGTTGCTGAATATTTTGATAGGTTTTTGGTTCATCCAGCAGTGGTTTAAGCTGCTTGATAACACAACGACGGCGAGAAGGAAGATGAGTATCGTCTGCCAAAAAGGTTTCGCCAAACCCACCCGCACCTAACACCTGGATAACTTGATAACGATTATTCAGTAGCTTTGTTGTCATACTGCTTTAAACGAGTAATACTCCAATCGATGACGCGAACCAATACTTAATTTATCTTAATTTTTCAGACGATATTGGTATCGGAATTTATCCCGGTTTAATTTTTGATTATTTTTTTGTGAGAGGAATTTTGTATATTATTTAGATAAATAACCCTAGCGCTAGAGTTTTAGTAGAATAATTATGATTGGAACAACACAAGCTGCTCGATTGCTGAAAATTTGTGCTCAACGAGTGCGAGTG
>JBCBQE010000030.1:0-17062 GCA_039820385.1 Cyanobacteria bacterium J06635_10 | reverse complement strand
CGTAACCGTCATACACCCTACAATTATTATAAAATCCGATACAGTTTATGGTGCGTGACGGTAATTTCAAATCATTTCGTCAAGGTGTTAAGTTATCGTAACCGTCATACACCCTACAATTATTATAAAATCCGATACAGTTTATGGTGCGTGACGGTAATTTCAAATCATTTGATTATAGGTGTTAAATTATGGTGACCGTCACACACCCTACAATAATAAAATCCGATGCAGGACGATAAGCGCGAACAGTCATTAGAAATCAATCATGAAAAAGCTTTACGTCAACTCGCTTGGGCGATAGAAAATTCTGCGGGAAAGTTTAAACTGATTTTGGCTAGGTGTAATTATACGAGTTTGCGATCGCGTCTCATTGCCAAATTACAAGAAGTTTGTCAAGTCAAAATTAGTGTTTTACAGTTACGGGAGTCGGAGAGGACGCTGTTTGCTGGGATTAGCTCGGAATTTGGTGAGGAATTACCTACAGGATTGATGGTTGTGGGTTTGGAGTCGGTAGGTGAACTATCGGAGATGTTGGTTAATGCTAATCAGGTACGGGAGGAGTTTCGCAAGCATTTTCCATTTCCGATGGTATTGTGGATTAATGATGATGTTTACAAGCAATTAATGCAGTTTGCTCCAGATTTGGAGAGTTGGTCTACTAGTAAGAATTTTGCGATCGGGAAGGATGAGTTAGCAATTTATTTGAGGGATGTTGCTAATTCTTGGTTTAGCAATAATTTGAAATTGGGTGAAGATGATTGTTTGATATTGAAGTCGGAGTTGGAAGCAGCCCAGAGGGATTTATTCGCTGATGGAAATCAAGATTCTAATTTTGACAATTGGGAATTAGAAGCCAATTTAGAATCTTTATTGGGTTTTATTGGTAAAATTACTAAAAAACAAGATGCGGCGATAGAACATTATCAAAAAGCTTTAAATTTATGGCAAGAAGTTAATAATTCCGAGTTGGATTTAGAAGATAAATTAAAGCGTCAAGGGAAGATTTTAGGTGAAAATTGTAGTTGCTATTATTTGAAAGCGATTAACAATACAGATAAAAATCATCCCGATTGGCAAGCTACAAAAAAATCTGCTCAAGATTATTTACGTTTTCTTGAAAATAATCATCATCAAATTCCAGATTTAATTAATTCTAATAGCTTTATAATTGGGGAAATTCTACGAGATTTACAGGAATGGTCGGCTTTAAAAAAACTGTTTAATCAAGCATTAGAAATACATCGTTCAGAAAATCAACAGCAAGATTTAGCGAGAGATTATGGATTTTTAGCTGAAGCTGCTTTGGGTGAGGAAAATTGGCAAGAAGCACGGGATTATGCTCTACAAGCATTGAGTATTTTATCAGGATTGACTGGTTTTGATTTATCACAAGATACAAGTTTATATGAATTACTTTTAGCTAAGTCGCAATATCATTTAGGTAACACATCAGAGGCAATTCAAAATTTGGAAACAGCTAGGAAATTAGGCGAACCTCTGGAAAATTTCCGGCTTTATATCGATATATTAAAACATTTACAAAAACTGTATTTTGAGTCAAAAGAATATCTCAAGGCTTTTGATATTAAACAAGAAAAATATTCTATACAACAGCAATTTGGTTTACGGGCTTTTATTGGTGCGGGTAGATTGCAATCATTTAAAGTAGAAGCTTTTAGCACGCAACATAAATATAGTGAAACAATTGCTCCGGAAATTACTGCATCTACTCGTCAGTTGGATGTGGAAAGATTAATTGAAAGAATTGGTCGTAATGATTGTAAGCTAATAGTAATTTACGGACAATCTGGTGTGGGTAAAAGTTCGCTGGTAAATGCAGGAATTGAACCAGCGTTGAAAAATAAAGCCATTGGGATTAAAGATAATTTGCCGGTAGTGATGCGAGTTTACACCAATTGGCAAGAAGAATTAGCAAAACAGATTAGTATAGATACGATTAATGATGTTTCTACTGATGGAATATTCCAGCAATTAACAGAAATAGAAAAACGAAACATCCGCACGGTATTGATTTTTGACCAGTTTGAGGAATTTTTCTTTGTTTGTACCGAACCAGCCCAAAGACGAGAATTTTTTGAATTTTTGGCTGAATGTCTTAATATTCTTTCGGTAAAAGTGATATTGTCGCTGCGGGTTGATTATCTACATTATTTGCTGGAGTGCAATAAATTGCCAAGTATGAAGATTATTGGTAATGATATTCTCAGTAATAATGTTCTCTACGAATTGGGGAATTTTACACCCAGTGATGCTAAATCAATTATTCAGCGGTTAACGGAGAATGCTAATTTTGCTTTGGAAGCTGCTTTAGTTGATAAATTGGTAGAGGATTTAGCAGGTACATTGGGAGAAGTGCGTCCCATTGAATTGCAGATTGTTGGAGCCCAGTTGCAATCTGATAATATTAATACTTTGGCTAAATATGGATTATTGGGCGATCAAGCTAAGGAAGAATTAGTAAAGCGCTATTTGCAAGCAGTTGTGGAAAACTGTGGAACTGAAAATATGCAAGTAGCAGAACTTTTATTGTATTCCCTGACCGATGAAAAAGGGACTCGTCCTTTGAAAACTCGTTTTGAATTGGAAAGAGATTTACAAGAGCTTCTTACCCCATCCACGCGATCGCACACTCTCCCAGAATTTCGGGAAGGGTTAAACAGTAGTCAATTAGATTTAGTTTTGGAGATTTTAGTTAAATCTGGCTTAACCTTGCTGCTCCCAGAACAACCCGATGACCGTTATCAATTGGTTCATGATTATATCGCTGGGTTTATCCGTCAGCAACAAGAACCCAGTTTAAAGGTATTGATGGAGGAATTACAAAAGGAGAGAGAACAGAGAAAAGCTGGTGAAGAAAAGCTGAATAAATTTCTCAAAGGTGCTTTAGCTGGTTCCATTGCTGCGGTATTTGGATTTGCTGGATTGGCTGTAACAGCAGGTTATCAAGCACGAGAAGCAAATAAGCAAAAACGACAAGCTGATATTAATGCAGTGGAAGCACAGATAAATTCCTCCGAAATACTTTTGAATTCTGGGCAAACTGTTAATGCTTCTATAACTGCTTTAAAAGCAGGAGGAATGGTCAAACAAGGAAAGGGAGTAACAACAAATAACAAAATTCTCGCAATTAAAGCTTTACGACAAGTGGAAGAAAAATATGTAGTCACAGAACTAACAACCCTGACTCAACATGACAATACGGTTTGGCGTGTAGCTTGGAGTCCTGACGGTAAAACCCTCGCCTCTGCTAGTATGGACAATACCATCAAACTCTGGGATGCAACTACTAGTAAACCACTCAAAACCCTGACTCAACTTGGCGGTGCAGTCATTGATATAGCTTGGAGTCCCGACAGTAAAACTCTCGTTTCTGCTAATGAGGACAAAACCATCAAACTTTGGGATGCAACTACTGGTAAACTACTCAAAACCCTGACTAAAAATGATTCTGCGCTTCGGGGTGTGACTTGGAGTCCCGACGGTAAAACTCTCGCTTCTGCTAGTAGTGACAATACCATCAAACTCTGGGATGTAACTAATGGTAAATTACTCAAAACCCTTAGTGGTCATAGCAATGAGGTCTATGGTGTGACTTGGAGTCCCAACAGTAAAACTCTCGCTTCTGCTAGTTTTGACAAAACCATCAAAATCTGGGATGCAACTACTGGTAAACCACTCAAAACCCTTAATGGACATAGCAATTGGGTCTCGGGTGTGACTTGGAGTCCCGACGGTAAAATTCTCGCTTCTGCTAGTTATGACAAAACCGTCAAACTTTGGGATGCAACTACTGGTAAACCACTCAAAACCCTGACTCCACATGACGGTACCGTCAGAAATGTGACTTGGAGTCCCGACAGTAAAACTCTTGCTTCTGCTAGTGGGGAAAATACCATCAAACTCTGGGATATAACTACTGGAAAACCACTCAAAACCCCCACTCTACATCACAGTACGGTGTATGACCTCGCTTGGAGTCCCGACGGTAAAACTCTCGCTTCTGCAAGTGCGGACACAACCATCAAACTCTGGGATATAACTACTGGAAAACCACTCAAAACCCCTACTCTACATAAAAAGAGGGTGTATAACGTAGCTTGGAGTCCCGACGGTAAAACTCTCGCTTCTGCTAGTGAGGACAAAACCATCAAACTCTGGGATGCGACTACTGGTAAACCACTCAAAACCTTGACTCGACATGACGGTGCGGTCAACAGTGTGACTTGGAGTCCCAACGGTAAAACCCTCGCTTCTGCTAGTTATGATAAAACCATCAAACTCTGGGATGCGACTACTGGTAAACCACTCAAAACCTTGACTCAAGATGGTGATGTGTTTAACCTAGCTTGGAGTCCCGACAGTAAAAATCTCGCTTCTGGTGGTAGCGACACAAGGGTCAAACTCTGGGATGCAACTACTGGTAAACTACTCAAAACCCTGACTCAAGATGTTTATGTGGTGAATGACCTAGCTTGGAGTCCGGATGGTAAAACTCTCGCTTATGCTACTAGCAATAATAGCATCGAACTCAAGGATGGAACTACTGGTGAACCACTCAAAATCCTTAGTGGACATAGCAATGAATTCTTCGGTGTGACTTGGAGTCCCGACGGTAAAACTCTCGCTTCTGCTAGTAGCGACACAAGTGTCAAACTCTGGGATGTAACTACTGGTAAACGACTCAAAACCCTAACTCAAGATGGCGGTTTGCTCAGGAGTGTGACTTGGAGTCCGGACGGTAAAATTATAGCTTCTGGTAGTGAGGACAATACCATCAAACTCTGGGATGCAACTACTGGTAAACCACTCAAACCCCTGACTCAACTTGGCGATGAAGTCAGGAGTGTGACTTGGAGTCCCGATGGTAAAACTCTCGCTTCTGTTAGTGGCAACAATATTATAATCTTATGGAATTTTGATTTAGATAATTTAGTCAAAACTGGTTGTAGTCGCTTAGAGAACTACTTAGCTTTCCATCCGGAGGAATTAGCTGAGTTAAAGGTATGTCAAACTTCATCTCTTTTAGCTAGGTCTGCTAAAGTGCTGGTAGTTCAAGGTGAGGAGGAAGCGAGAAATGGTAATGTTGAGGTTGCTGTTGAGAAATTCCGCCTAGCAAAGAAATGGAATCCGCAGTTTAATTTTGACCCCGAGAAGAAAGCACGGGAGTTGAACGAGAAGTCTTCGATTTCAAATTAATTTTCATATTTCCAATCTGACAAATAACTTGAGCAAATTAAACTAATAGTAATCGCAAAAAGACTGGGAGTAATAATATGCTCTTAAACATTAGACGTATTCATGTTCCACCAGGACAACGGGTACTCTTACGTGATGTCACTTGGGAAGAATTTGAAACAATTCTTGACGAACTGGGAGAACATCGCGCTGCGCGTATTGCCTATGATAGAGGGGTGCTGGAAATTATGGCTCCATTGCCAGAACATGAGTTTGGTAAAGAAATAATCAGTGATTTAATTAAAGCGCTTTTGGAAGAGCTAGATATTGAATTTCTTAGTTTAGGTTCTACCACTTTTAAAAATCAAATAATGCTTCAAGGTATTGAACCAGACCAATGTTTTTATATAGAAAATGAAAGTAAAGTACGTGGTAAAAAGCGACTTGATTTAACACAAGATCCACCACCAGATTTAGCTTTAGAAATTGATCTTACTTCCCGTACTCATCCAAGTATTTATGCAGCATTAAAAGTTCCCGAACTTTGGCGATTTGAAAAAGGTAAATTACAAATAAATTTATTACAAAATGGTGATTATGTGGTGTCCGAGGAAAGTACAAACTTTCCTAATTTACCTTTAACTGAAGTTTTACCAAAATATCTTGAGCAGAGTAAAACAGCAGGTAGGAATTCTGTGATTAGAGCTTTTAGAAATTGGGTTAGAGAACAAATACAGAATTAAGTAATAAGTAATAAGTAATAAGTAATAAGTAATAAGTAATAAGTAATAAGTAATAAGTAATAATTAGGATAGGTTCAGCCATCATTAAACGGTATGAAGCCTCTTCATTCATGATGAAATTGTTCCTTCCCCAATTTAAGCCCAATTGTTAAACTTATTACTTGTGAACCCATTCCCCTCTCCAAAGCATCGGAGAGAGGTGAGGTTATTTTCAATTAAGTTTATAGATGATGCGCTACGTTTCAACTATCAATTTATAACCAAGTCCAATAATTTTCTGCATCGTCACAGATCCGACTTCAAATCATAAATAAAATCTCCTACAGGTGATATAATCCTTTCCCATAGGAGAATTTGTATAACTTTATTATCTGTTGTACGACTTCATCCTTCCACAACCTACAAAAAAATCGACATTTTACTGTTAATCAAAGCCTCTCCCTTCTAGAGGCGAGAGGTTTGGAGTGGGGTCTACGAATGTATTGAACACAATTGTATTCGCACAAAAAAGTTGGAAAATTTGCGAGTCTGAAACTATATAAAATACGTTGCATCGCTTCACACTTAAAAAAAATAAAGTTGGAAAATTTGATTCAATTGGTCAATAATCAACAACAAAAAAGTTGGAAAATCTTCTGAACGTCTTATTATATAAGGGTTTTAAAGAATCAAAATTATTGCATAAACCAGCAAATGTGAGTGACTTCCATGCTTCGCAGAAACTACTGTTGTTGGCTACTTGCAATGTTGATTTCAGAAATAATAGATTGCATTTAACTATAAGTCGCCACTGTTTATTGTTAGTTATCGATTATGTAGAACATAATAAAGTTGTAAAATTTTATTGATTGAAACCCTCATTGAATCCTTGCAAATGTCGGAAATTCAAAATAATAAAATAGCCACTGCAAAAAGTAATAAATGTCTTGATTTATCTCGATTTTTATATTAGCTTTACATGAGTTTTTACTTTGCTCAGGCACAAGCAAGTAAATATCTGTCAATAAGCAGTTTGATAAATAATTAGTATTTCACAATGTCAAATACACTATTTACTGTTCGCGGAAGAAAGATAAGAAGCAGTAAATTAAAAACACTAATTTTTTTATTATATTTATAGTATTTATACGCACATAGATTTACTGTAAAATATACTTATTGTTTTCTAAGTAAATATTCTATACTGGTAGTATCTATTAAAGCGCTATTTCTCAACCTGTTTCCAGAAATGCAATAGTTTTATTGAATTTGCGATCGCCCTTTTAATAAAAAAATCTTAGTATAAAAATTACAATACTATTCTGATAGTTTAGGTATAATGATTGTATCATTTATTTTGCTCATACTGCTCATACAAGTATGAAAGATTGTATTGAGCGAAATACAAATATGTCTAATAGCTTGCCTAATAAACCATATACACACGCTTGAGCAAGCAATTTACAATCGCAATGGCAAATTACAGGGACTGGAATCAAGCAATCGTATCACACTTTACCAGTGGCATCTCACGTGGTACAAAACTTTATCTTAGCGTTGACAATGAAGTTTTAGAGCTTATTGGTCGTAATTTTAATCACAAATTTACGGGTAATAGCTGGAGTGATGATTTTTATACGGCAGTAAAAGAAAAAGTAATCCATGAAGGAAAAGTGGATTTAAGTAGCTTACAAGAAACTGATGCCGATAACTTACCTTCATCTGTTGCCTTTTTAGGTGCAATGGTTCTAGCTGCTAATGAAATGGAAGATGAAGAGGAAATATCAGACGAGAACTACTTCAAGCGTTTACGGGCAGTATTAGGTTTGCCAACATCAGAAAATGGTCGTCCACAGGGTATGAAGCCTGGTTCTAAAGCTGAAGAACCTCTGTGGAAAAATTGGAATCGCTGGTTAATGAAACAAGGTTTTTTACCTTCTGCACAAAAAGGTCGTGGACGAACCACTTATATTAATTATCCAATTTCTCAGTCACTATTACGTCGGACGGATAAAAATCGATTAATACAATTATTTAATGAAAAGCAATGGACTGCACAATGGGATGAAATGACCCTTTTTGCTTACGTTTTAAAAGAGGCGCAACGATTCCCTAATCATTTAAGACAATTAATAACTGATACAGAACGCAACGAAGCTGTTGCCGAAGCAATTCACGAAGTTTATCAACGGTGGGAAGCACAAGGAAGACCAACAATACTTCAAACAACAAGAGCAAATGTTTGGAGTCGCCACATATTTGCAGGTATATATCGTACAGAAGACCCATTTTTCGGTAGTATTAACTACTTTCCATATCCAAAACAATTACGGGGATGGCAGCTAGAATCAATAGGAATTAAGTATGGTGAGGAAAAATACCAGCTAAGAAACGAGCGTCCAGGATGGTATTTCCCCTTAGAATTTCCACTTAATAGGAGTGAATTGGAAAATGGTGCTAAGTATTCTATTGATTTTCCTGAAGACTTTGATTGTTTAGTTTTACCGAATCGTGATTTTTGGATATTAATTCCCGATCCAGATAGCCCGGATAGTGGAGTTTATGCTACTTGGGGACGGCCATCGCTTGGTACTAAGTTTATACTGCTATGTAAAGAGGAGTTACTTTCAGATATTAACCGTCTGCGAGACGAGCATTTATTAAAGTGGAATGGTGAACCTGAGCGTGTGTTTGACGGTTATGACTGGTTTGAGCTTAACCAATGTATGGTTGTTTCACAAGCTTGGGATGGAATATTTATCAAAAATCAAGCACTTAAAAATGCTTTGCAACCTACTACTCGATTATCAATAAGCTTTTCTGGTGGTTTACGTGTCCCTCAGCAGAATGCATGGTTAAAGGATTGCAACCCTAAAGTAACTATCTTTGGTTTTTATTCAACAGCTAGGTTAACAATAAGTCGTTTGTCGGATGAATCCCAGATACTGAGTAGTTCATACGAGACAAATATTCCGATTGCATTGGAATTTCCTGGTACTGGCGACTATATAGTGAAGGCTAGTTGTGGAAGCATACCTACTGAACGTCTTATTAGAATCGTTGATTGGAATTCTCTTGTTATAGAAAAACCGAAACGCCATGAAATGTATCCCATTGATTCTGGGAATCATATATGTGGGAGCATAATCAAACCAATTTGAGAACTTATTTAGATAATGGTGAATCTATCATGGCACAAATTCGCTGGTATTTAGGATATAAGTACAAAGTCAAGCCTAAAGACCTTATAGAAAAAGTTACTAGAAGAATTCAAGAACATAATCTTAGTCAACATATACCTCTTTTGCGATTAGAGAAAGGAGCGACATCAAGAAAACCTTTTTACTTTTTTCTAGCTATTGAAAGTACTAAAAAAGGTGAAATACCTACAGAAGTTGATAATTCAAATTTATTAAAATTGCCATTTTTTAAAATTCCAGCCGCACCTGGTAATCCCAGCTTCACTTTTGAAGAAATTAAACCTATGGTTGGCGCTGCTCATGATGTCTATGATTATATAAAACTTATTCCTTATGAGCCTTTGCAAGAATTTACCTATGACAATCCATTCGATTTTATAGAATCATCAACTATTAATCATTCATCACCCGATATTGAAGCTCTCTCCCATCGTTATGAAGAACTTCTCTACTGGTTATCTGCTCTTGGTTGTGGAAGGTGGGAATCGTTTAAAAAAGCCTGCGAGGCTATGAATCTGGAAGAACCCAAAAGGATTCTACGACGATTGAAATTGCTTGGACATATTGAATCTTCCTCAGATGGTTCGCGATGGTCTATTGCTCCTACTGCTCTTGTAAAAGTTGACTCACAATCGGACTTTCAAGAATTTATATTGTGTGGCCAAAGAAACATTAATTTACTTGAGAAATTCAAACAACAAGCAATAGTAAATTTTATAAACCAACCAAGAGGAAACGCACCACCTTGTGTTCGTATCCGAATCGATAATTATAATACTATTCTTGATTTGGTTGCACAAGTAAATAGTAACTTTTCTATCACTAACGCCCACGAAGTTTCACTCCAGCTAGCTAATATTTTGCCCAATGTCGTAACTTGGAAGCAAAGTCTTAGACATTTACAGGGCATTGTGCCAAGTTTATACGAGTGGGAGTATTTTAATGGAAATAATTTTGTTAGCTGTCTTTTACCTAAAGAAACTGGTATGTACCGGATGTGCAATAAGGAAATCAGCACTCGTCCCCTGTATACACTTTTCTACGACCAAGAAAGTGACAAATGGCTTCAAGGAGACTGGTACGGGCTGAGATTTTTAGCATTACAACACGGCGGTCAGCAATGTATTGTGCGTTACGATATTGAAACAAAATGTTTAGCAATACCTGTGTCTCAAAGATTGCCAGAAATTTATGAACGCGCACTCGTCTTGGCATCAGGAAGACTACCAATCTATAAAGAATCATGGTTAATTTACGAAAATATAAGATTAGAACTACTACAAAAAATAGGTGATAAAATAAACCTCGTTTAGTAACAGGGTTTTTGCTGATGTATGACGTAGTTGGGGCGTATCAAAGACTTGACCGTATCTATCAGTTGTATATCAAAAGTGCTTTCCCACTACGTTACCGCGCTTTAGCCCAAGAACGCGATCGCCTCCTACAACAACCAGGAATTTTGAGTCAGCCGCCTTTAGTTGAGCCAGTTCCTATTTATCCCTCATCGGGGCTGAATTTGTCAGCAGCAGCTAATCAATTACCTTCGGAATACCAAGATTTAGCACAGCTAGGACAAGAGGTTTTCGATCCAGGAATTCCCCTTTATCAACATCAGTGGGAAAGTTTGTATCAAGTTTTAGAAAACCAACGAGATATAGTCGTTACAACAGGTACTGGTTCTGGTAAAACTGAGTGCTTTTTACTACCATTAATAGCCCAGCTAGCAAATGAATCTAGAACTTGGGCTGCTAATCAACCAGCACCAGCTAATCATCGTTGGTGGAATGGTAATGAAAACCGAGTTTCTCAATGGGAACATACGCCGAGACCAAAAGCCCTTCGCGCTTTGGTACTCTATCCTCTGAACGCTTTAGTTGAAGACCAATTACGCCGATTAAGAAAAGCTCTTGAAGCTCCCTCAGTACACAATTGGTTAAATCAATCACGAGGTGGCAACCGAATAACTTTTGGTCGTTACACAGGACAAACTCCGGTTTCTGGAGAAGTAAACTCAAATAGTTTAGGAAGATTACGACGGGAATCGCGGGAGCGAGAACAAGAATGGCAACAAATACAACTGATAAACGATCCAGACCTAATTAATTATTTTCCTCGCATCGATGGTGGTGAAATGTGGTCTCGCTGGGATATGCAGGACACACCACCAGATATTATGATTACCAACTACTCAATGCTCAATATTATGATGATGCGGAGCATTGAAGACAATATATTTAATGCAACTCGTGATTGGCTGGCTGAACCAAACCATCCCGAACGGCAGTTTTTTCTCATTATTGACGAACTTCATGCCTATAGGGGAACACCTGGTACAGAAGTTGCTTATATCTTAAGATTGTTGTTTTCCCGTCTCGGTTTGACACCAGATTCACCTAAACTGCGAATTTTAACCACTACTGCGAGTTTGGATGACTCTACTCAAGGAAGGCAGTTTTTGCGGGAATTTTTTGGACGGGATAATTTTGAATTTATTGCTGGAACGCAGACACCTCCAAATCAAGGAGCGAGATTTTCGCTTTCATCCTACGCAAATGCTTTTGCTCAGTTTACACGGGATGTTCAGCAAGACCCGTTTGACCCGATGACGCAGCCTGATGTGGCATCAAATGCTGTGCTAAACGCAATGTCTAACTTAGCAGCACAACTAGGGCAACCTGCAACACCAGGAATTACCGCACAAAGGCAACTAGCAGAAGCTTTAGTTAGAGTAGGTGCTTCGGATGCGATGCGAGATGCTTGTCAAGAAGTTGACCGACAAGTTCAGCCTACAAATAATCCTACAGTTCGAGCAGCAAAAGTTAAAGACGCAAATAACCCTACAGATTTAGACCGTCAACTTTTCCCTAGTGCTACGACAAGTGGTTTTGTATCAGATGCAATGCGAGGATTGCTTTTAGCTCTAGCGATGTCCGAAAAAGCTGATGGGCGTTCGCCGCAACCAGTACGAGGACATTTATTTTTCCACAATTTACAGAACCTTTGGGCTTGTTGTAATCCTGATTGTAACGATCCAGGGGTTGATCAAAACCTTCGACAAAATAGTACAAATAGCCCTACCATTGGAGCGATTCACGCTACCCATCGCTTAAGTTGCTCCTGTGGCTCTCGTGTTCTAGATTTAATTGTATGTGAGGTCTGCGGAGAGATTTTTCTTGGTGGTTACACCACAACTCGCCAAATTGGCAATACCAATGTAGAAGTTTTAACAGCAGATCAACCAGATTTGGAAGGAATTCCTGACCAAGTAACTCTTGGTCAAAGATATGGAAATTATCGACTTTTCTGGCCATTACCCTGGGATACTCCGGCTTGGGATACTCAGCCTCAACGTCAGAATTGGAGTGTTGATAATATAAGACGCAGGTGGGTTCGCGCAAAACTTAATTATAATACAGGAATACTAACACAAGATAACAGGCAACCTCAACCAGGTGAAATACCAGGCTGGCTTTACCAAGTAACTGGCAATCATCCAGAACAACGGGCATTACCAACAAGATGCCCTCGTTGTGATGCTGACTATGGAAGAAGAGAAAGATTTCCTACTCCGCTTCGCTCCCATCGCACTGGCTTTCAGAAAGCTTGTCAGGTAATTGCTAGTGGTTTGCTTCGAGAAATGCCAGCACCTCTAAACTTAACACAACAAAGTCGTTCCTCTCGGAAATTAGTTATTTTCTCGGATAGCCGCCAAGATGCTGCTAAACTAGCTGCTGGCATGGAGCGAGACCATTACCGTGATATGGCTCGCTCGGTATTAATTCAATCTTTTAATGACTATTGGCAAGACCTTGTATCGTTTTTGCGGGTTACTTGTGCTATGAACCCAGCAATTTTAAATCAGCTACAGGCTTTGAATTCCAATCTTCATGCTGCTGTAACTCAAGCACAACAACCAGATGATGCAATACGACGTAACCAATTTGCAGCAGCTAACCAAACATTGGTAGCTGAAGCCTTATCTTGGGTTATGGGTTCACCTGCTTTTAATCCACAGGCTTTGAATGAATGGATGGCTTTACTACAACGTTATCCAGACCGTGTTCGCTTATTAGAATTGCGACAAAAAGTAAGAGATACTTTATTAGAGTATGGTATATGTCCTGGTGGTTCAAGTCTTGATATTCTTCACTATACTATTGGTCAAGGACGTGGACGACAAAGACAACCTTGGTTTGATTGCTATAACTGGACAGCAAACCCCACAACGGAAGTTTTTCCACTTAACAATGAGCAGAATCGCCATATTGGTGTAATGGAAGCAAGGCTAACCGAGGAATTAATGTATGCTCTTTTTCCTCATATTGCCAGGACATTGGAAGGGCTTGGGCAGGGTTGGGTTAGCTATCAATCTGTGGGAAATCCTCCATCCAGAGTCATAGAAGCTGTTGACGCAGTTATAAGACAACTGGGGATTAGAAAGCTACATAATTACAGCCGTAATACGTATTACCCAGGGTCAAATACTGATTTACCTGGTTTTGCTGAAAGATACATTCAGCGTACTGGCTTAAATCCACAGGATATACAGCAACAATTATTACAATCGCAAGTTGGTATTTCTAGCAGTAATAATCTAAATTTGACTCCTGACAATCTGTACTTAGTACCACCGCCACAAAGAAATAATAATGGTTCTCGCCCCGGATATCGCTGTATTCGCTGTAATGCTTTCTATCTACATCAAGCGGCTGGAATTTGTCCGGTTTGTAATAGTGATCGCCGTTCTAACGCAACCGTTGAGCAACTAATTCCCAGCACAACAACTACAGATTTCGATTATTATACTTACCTTTCAGAACAAGCAGGTAAACCTTTCCGTATGAATGCTGCGGAATTAACTGGGCAAACTGACCGGGGCGATCGCACTGTGCGCCAACGATGGTTTCAAGATATTTTTATTAACCAGGAAATACCTCGCGTTCAAGGAATTGACCTGTTAAGTGTTACAACCACAATGGAAGCGGGGGTTGATATTGGTTCGCTATTGGCAGTTATGATGGCGAATATGCCTCCCCGTCGCTTTAATTATCAACAAAGGGTAGGACGAGCCGGAAGACGTTCTGCGGGTGTTTCCTTGGCGGTTACTTTTTGTCGAGGAAGAAGCCATGATGATTTCTACTTCCAACGTTTAGAAAGTATGACAGGCGACCCGCCACCATCTCCTTATGTGGATATGAGAAGTCAGGAAATTTTTCAGCGAGTTCTTGTTAAAGAGGTACTAAGACAAGCATTCCCTGTTGCAAGACTAAACCTACAAGCAAGTGGGGTTGCATTAAGTACTAATGGGTCTGATAGCGTACATGGTGAATTTGGTGCTATTAATGATTGGACTCATTACCAATCTGAAATAAGTATCTGGGTAAATGATGCGGCGAACGAACCGATAATTTTCCAAGTTTTGGATGCTTTAAAGGTTGAGACGAATTTACTCAATGCTAGTAATGCCCAAATGCTTGCCTATTTACGCAGTAATCTTATCCCACTTATCAACAATGTTGTTAATGACCCTTCATATACCCAAAATCAACTGAGCGAGCGTTTGGCAAATGCTGGGTTGTTGCCTATGTTTGGTTTTCCTACACGAGTCCGCTTGTTGTACACAAACTGGCCCTTTTCTCCGGAACCTTGGCCACCTGAAACGGGAACTGTGGATCGGGATTTAGATATTGCCTTAAGTCAATTTGCTCCAGGTTCGCAAACCGTTAAAGATAAAGCGGTTCATAATGCTTGTGGAGTAGTTGAGTTGTTCCCTCAAGGTAGGGTGAATTCCGCTCCAGGGTTAGTTCCTGCGCTGCCCAATGGCAATGAATCTTTAGGGCTATGTGGTAACTGTCAAGCAGTGGTATTCCCACACACAGGATTAAACCAGCCACCTCCTGGTGGTATGGAACCCCAAAAAACTCAATGTCCGGTTTGTGGTGCTAATGAACTACGTTATATAGACGCACGAGAACCCAAGGGATTTTTTACAGACTTAAACCCAGAAGATTTTGATGGACAATTTGAGTGGCAACCTCGCTCAACTCGACCATCTTTAAGCGTAAGTGCTAATGTTTCACCCCCGTCAACGATTCCAAATACTAACGCCTCCGTTTCTGATTTCAATGAAAATATCATTTCTGTTAATGATAATGGCGGTGAAGGCGGATTTGATTTTTATGAAACCGTCAGTATTTATGGGCAACAGAAACCAGGAGCTTATGCAATTGAAACAAATGGCTCGGTAAGAACATCTGGTGCTTGTCACCGTATTGCGCTGTTGTCAAAGCGTAAAACGGACATCTTGTTAGTAAATCTCAATCAATGGCAGAATGGGATTTTTGCTCCGCCAACTACAGTAGAAGGGCGTGCTGCTTGGTATTCGTTTACTTTTTGGTTACAGGTAGCTGCTGGTGCGCTTTTGGATATTGACTCACAGGAATTACAAGCTGGTTTTCGCTCTGTGCAAGATAGTTCGGGAATGGTAATTGGTCAGGCATTTTTATGCGATCAACTAGAAAATGGTGCGGGATACTGTCGCTTTTTGGCACAACCACAGCAGTTTCAAAATCTTTTAGATGAAGCTAATCCTGCTATTCAAAATAGTATTGCTTGGAAATGGTTAGCTTCCGATCATGAAGAAGATTGTGATACATCATGTAATTCCTGTTTGCGGGACTATCGAAATCTGCCCTACCACGGAATTTTAGATTGGCGACTTGCTTTAGATATGGCGCGGTTAGTATCTGATGCTTCAGCAATTATTGATTTGCATACACCTTGGGGTAGTAATACCAATCCTTGGTTGAGGTTAATTCAAGGAACTAACGCGCCTATTCCCGCTTCATTTCAACGTTTAGGTTATGGTTCGCCAACAAATTTTGGAACGTTAGTTGGATTTGTTCACCAAAATATTCGCCGTCGAACAATCAGGATTTTGCGCCATCCTTTATGGCACGATGACCATCCTGAGTGGATTACAGCTAGAACAGCAGCAATGACGCAGCATCCCAATTATGAAATTTTACCTGCCAACCCATTTATGATTCTTCGGCGACCAGCAGATTGTGTATAATATTTAATCAATATTTTTCAGTGAACTACTTCGCCAATGCTTGCTGCAATGTGATGTGAATTTTTGAGTAATATTGCGCCATTTTCTCTATTGATAATCAAAACTTACTCTCGTTGGTAAAGTTTTATTTCCAAATGCCCTTTTCTATACAAAATCTTTAAAACCTCCCACAAATCTTGATTTTCGTTGGTGTGCTGTCTAATATTACTAATACTAATCGTGCTTTCTCCTCCACTGTTAATAGCATTTAAGATTTCTTTTTCTTCATCCTTGAGATTTGTATCCTTGTAAAACTCAAGTTGCATAAACTTTTCATACAATTTCGTTCCTTTTTGAAGAAGGGATTTTAGCTCAATTATCCATTCTTCTAGTTTTTCTAAGTTATTTATAACTGATGGTAATTCATTGATTTGGCTTAGTAATCCGGATTGTATAGACCTAGTTTCATGAACTAAGTTATTTACATCTAGTTGTCTTTCTTGGGACAAAAACAATAAAGTTGCTTCAAATTCTTTCCATTCCAATATTTTGTGATTAGAATAATCTTGTAGTTTTTCGATAAAAATAAACCGCAAAGTATTGTATGAACCTTCAAGGTCATCATCATCAAATTTACAAATCTCCCTTATCGTATTCTTTTCTAAATAAACCTGACTTAGTAAATTTTCGTATCGACTTAACAGATGATTAAACTTGTCTCTACGTAACTGTCTCTCACCATGAATTTCCTGCTCAATTAATTCTAAAGGAGCTTTCAGTAATTCATAATCTTTAAAACCATCTATGTTATAAGTATGGAAATGACTAACTACACGGTCAATAAAGTCATTATCATAATATTTTAGACGTTTGGGGTCATCATTGAT
>JBCBQE010000029.1:0-17105 GCA_039820385.1 Cyanobacteria bacterium J06635_10 | reverse complement strand
ATTTCCCCACATTCAACTTCCTGCTGCTTAACCTTCTTCTCAATCCTTCGGGGAATCCCAAATTCAGCATTACTATAAAGTCTTTCAAACTCTCTGACATAATGAGCAGCCACCGTAGGATTTGCGATCGCTAAAACTGTTTCATCATTGCCAATATTTGCAGCTTCAGTCCAATTATGGGAACCTGTAATTACTGTTTTTCCATCGATAACGCCATATTTATGATGTAATAAATCCCCACTCGTTAATAAAGGTACTCCAACAGTCTTAATTGGATTTCCCCAAGGTTGATTATTAAGCTCATATTTACATTTATTGCTCAAAGCAACCCCCGTCATATCCAAACCTTCGCTATAGAAACGATAAGCAAAATCTGGTTCTAACAAAGTCCGAATTTTCACACCTTGTTTGTGACTTGTTTGGAGAATATTGCTCAAACGTTGCGCGGAAAATACAAATAATGCGGAATCAATCGATTTTTCTGCTGATTTCAAGGTTTTACCAATTAACCCGTTACTGCTGTCAATCCAAAGTTTTGTGGGAGAAGTGGGAGAAAAACTTACCGTAACTTTGTTATTACCAAAAGAAACCTCTTGAAAATCTCGAATAGGCTTTTGTAAACCGAATTTACTATTTAATTTACCTCCGACTCCATCACCCCACATGATGTTAAATTCTTCTGTAAAAATAGTTGCTAATTCAACGCTATCAATTTTCAATAAATTATTAACATTCCCCAAACTGTCATAATTACTATAATCGCCGTGAATTCCCGATAAAGTAAAATTAGCCGAAGTGACAATTACAAAGCGATTATCAATCACGATAAATTTATGATGCATCAAACCGCTACCTTTTGAACCATCAGCAGTATCATCAATTAAAGGTATTTTGGCATGGCGGATTATTTTTACAGCATCTCGTTGATTGATTTCCTCTTCGGAAAGCTTACCATCTTCGTTAAGATCGACAAATTTTTTAAACTCTTGATATTTTAGTCTTTCTCTTTGTGCTAACTTGTTTAATTCCTGGGCTGTAAAATCACTCCAAGCCCGACTATAGTTATTTTCCAGAATTATTCTTACCTTAACTCCAGCTTGATGTTGCTTAACTAATGCTTGAGCAACTAAAGGTAAACGTAACTCTTGTACAGCGACATCAATTGTAGAATTAGCTTGAGAAATTGTATCAATAATAATTTGTTCTAAATTATCTCCTTTACGAATGCGCGAGCGGTAAGGCTCTCGATATTCAGAAGTTTGAGAATGATTAAAATAAACTTGTATTAATGAATCTTGTGGTAAAGCTTTTAAAGCTTGATTATCAGACTTTGATTGTTGACAGCCAGTAAGAGAAAATATGAGTAAAAATAAACAATTTTGACAAAATTGAGATATTTTTGCGAAAATTTGCACGGTAGTCTGCTTACACTAGATACTAGACGAACAAATTTATCTTTCCCAAAATTTACATCTAGCTATAAATTGTTGAATTGATTTAGAGGGGGAAGAGGGGGTAGAGGGGGTAGAGGGAAAGAAATAAATAACTATCAGTACTCACTGTTCACTGTTCACTGTTCACTGTCATGGTACTGCTTCAAAAATCTTCACAAAAAACAGAGCCATACTTGTCTTAAAAAGAAGATATTGACAAAAATTGGTCTTACGAAACTAAATAAGCTGAGAATAAAAAGGGAGGGAGTGAGGGAGTGAGGGAGAGAGGGAGAAGAAATTGGATGGGGTTTCGGAACCCAACCAATTACTAGTACCTTCGGGAGTGGGTGGGGTTTTAGATCCTCCTGCTTCGACCATAATTGATAATTGATCATTGATAATTGATCATTGATAAAAGTGGCTTACTAACCGTGTCATAACCTAATTTTTATGCAAATTTATCTAGATTACAGTGCTACAACTCCGACTCGTGCGGAAGCGATTAATATGATGCAAGCGGTATTAACTCAAGGGTGGGGAAATCCATCTAGCTTGCATGATTGGGGACAACGTGCTGCGACTATTTTAGAACAAGCTAGAATGCAGGTTGCTAGTTTAATTAACGCACCTGCTGAATCAATTATTTTTACTTCTGGCGGTACCGAAGCTAATAATTTAGCAATTATGGGAGTTGCTCGTTGTTATGCAACACCCCAACATATCATAATTTCGGGTGTAGAACATTCCGCAATTTCCAAACCTGCAGAATTACTTGAAACTTGGGGTTGGGAAGTTACTCGCTTGAAAGTTGATGCAAAAGGTAGAGTAAATCCGCTACATTTAAAAGCTGCTTTACAAAATAATACCGTTTTAATTTCGATTATTTACGGACAAAGTGAAGTTGGTACAGTACAACCGATTGAAGAGTTAGGTAAAATTGCTCGCAGTGCTCGAGTTCTATTTCATACAGATGCGGTACAAGCAGCAGGAAGATTACCGATAAATTTAAACAAATTACCAGTAGATTTACTTAGTCTTTCTAGTCATAAAATATATGGTCCTCAAGGTGCTGGAGCATTATACATTCGTCCGGGAATAGAGTTAGTTCCGTTACTGGGTGGTGGAGGGCAAGAAATGCGATCGCGCTCCGGTACTCAAGCAGTGCCAATTATAGCGGGATTTGGAGTAGCCGCAGAATTAGCAGCCCAAGAATTAGCAGTGGAAACACCAAGATTAATAGAATTGCGCGATCGCCTTTTTTCGCAGTTAGCTGATGTCAAGGGTTTAATACCTACAGGTGATTTAATGCAGCGTTTACCGCACCATGTAAGTTTCTGCTTAGAATACGCCGACGGGGAAAAACTTAGTGGTAAAACCATCGTGCGTCACATGAATTTAGCAGGAATAGGTATAAGTGCCGGTTCAGCCTGTCATAGTGGTAAACTAAGTCCTAGCCCCATACTTCGTGCAATGGGTTATTCCGAAGCAACAGCAATGGGAGGTATTCGCCTTACTCTAGGACGTTACACCACACAAGCAGACGTTGACTGGGTAGCAATGGTATTAAAGCAAGTAATGAGCCGTCTTGAAAGTCGCTTTGCCCTAGTTATGAATTAAGGAATGGGAAGAGGGGGAAGAGGAGCCACTCCGTTGCGGAGGAACAGGCACCGTTGTAGGAAGTGGCGTGGGGAAGAGGGGGAAGAGGGGGAAGAGGGGGAAGAGGGGGAAGAGGGGGAAGAAAAAAAATATTGATCTATAGCGATCGCAATTAGTGAAACAGAAGACTACTTATCAACCAACAACCAACAACCATCAACCAACAACCAACAACTATCAACCATCAACCAACAACCAACAACCAACAACTATCAACCAAAAACCATCAACCATCAACCAACAACCAACAACCAACAACTATCAAATAACTTTTAATATGCCTCAACTTCCAAAAACATTAGAAGATGCAATTCTTCAAGCAAGCGTTGCCACTCAAGCCGCTCTTGCAGATGGCTATACTCGACTACAAGTTGAATTGCTATTTCAAGAATTCAGAGCATTACCAGCAGCACAACAATTCATACCAGCTTTTGAAGAATACGGCGACAAACTAAAGATTTTGTTTGCTGATGCTGGTAGTACAGCCTTAGCTCGTCGCGATTGGAGTGGAGTGCCTTTTCAACTTATAGATATTGGTACTGGTAGAATGGCTTCAATCGAATCAAAAATTGCACCAGAAGATGAAATATTCTTATTTGTTGAACCTACCTCGGTAGAGATACCACAATTAGAAAAGATATGCGGATCTTTAGGTGAACATCGTCCTTTTATAATATTTGCTCCTCGCTTAGAAGATTCTGGTGTAGTAGGTATCGGTTATGCAGCTCGACAAACTCGCGAGCGTTTTATCAACACAATTGAATCTTGTTATTATCTACGTCCAATATTTGATGAAGCTGCTGTATTTCGTTGCTACCCGGGATTATGGGAAGTTTGGGTAAATAAAGACTCGGATTATCAAAAAGTCGCTGAATTACCTCACAAGCCTACCGGAGACGAATTGGATGGGATTATATATGGTACACCCCAAGGTGAAAGTGAACCCGCAGCGGCGAAAAGTCAAAGTATTTTTAGAGGTTTGCAGCGATTCGTTAGAGCTTTGAAAAATTAGATTCGTTCGCTTTGCGGATGCGTGAGCGGCTTATCGCCAACTATAGGGTGCGCGTAATGTCAAAGCTTTAACGCACCTTTTTATCAAATAGTACTAGTGTATTGTTTAGTTAGAAGTTACTCCCTTCGGGTTCTAAAATTACCGATATAGTTTCTCCTGCTCCCTGCTCCCTGCTTTCGACTAATGGTAATCTTCTAGCGGGATAAGAGTAATTGGGGTATATAGCGAATTAAGTTAAAAATAAAGGTGGAGAAGAATACAAAATGCATTATTTTTTAAACATATATATAGAGAGATAAATTGAATTATTCTCTACCGATTGCTACTTGATATTTGAGATATAATTATTAATACATTTCATGCACCATGAACTTTACAAACTCTTCATTATTCTTAGGTGATGAATTGTATCAAATAGATGATGATTCTCAAGAATTTATATATGAAAATCAAAGCGACACAGGTTGTTTTATTGACTTAATTTATGTTATCTACCTACGTAATAGTCTTTTCGGTATCTTCAGTGTAATTTGGGTGATTGTTTATAAATTAAAAATTGTCCAAGGACAACCTGAAAGTCTACAAATAGCATGGCATTGTTCAAAAAAATGTATGAATTGGTGAATTATATAACTAAAATTATTTCATTTAAGTAGTAATACTACTTTTTGAAATTACCGATTCATACTGCCAATGCGAAATTTTTTCTAGGATACAAAAATCCAATGTTTTTTCCAAAAAGCTCTGATTTAATTAGCAAACGCTAGTAATAAATCAAGAGCTACATTGTGTTTTTTTTGTATCAAAATTATCCACACTTATCCTAATTTCAAATTAATAATTAGTAAATGAGTCAATCAAATTATTCTGTCACTACCAATGATTTTGATGCCGTTCTTTTTGATTTAGACGGTGTACTCACAGCAACAGCGAAAGTTCATGCTGTTTCTTGGAAAAGAATGTTTGATGAGTTTCTCTCTCGACTAAATCAAGAGAATAACGAACAATTTGTACCTTTCGATATTGATACCGATTACAAACATTATGTAGATGGTAAACCTCGTCTGGAAGGAGTTCGTAGTTTTCTTACGGTGCGAGGTATTCAATTACCTGATGGCACCCAAGATACACCTGTAGAAGAGGATACAGTTTATAGCTTAGGGAAACGTAAAGATCAAATCTTCAATTCTATCTTACAAAACGAAGGAGTAGAAGTATACCAAACTTCTGTGACTTGGGTTTGCCAGCTCCGCAGTCAGGGAATTAAAACGGCGGTGGTTTCTTCCAGCCGAAATTGTGAAGCTGTACTCAAATCTGCTGAAATTACCGATTTATTCGATACTCGTGTTGACGGTAAAATAGCCGCAAATTTAGGAATAGCAGGTAAACCAGCACCAGATACTTATCTCAAAGCTGCTTTTCTATTGAATGTAGAACCCAAACGCTGCGTTGTTGTCGAAGATGCTATTTCTGGCGTGCAGGCAGGATATGCTGGTGGATTTGGGCTAGTTATCGGAGTTAACCGTAATGATGATGCCGATGCATTACTAAATAATGGTGCTCACATAGTTGTTACTGATTTAGGTGAAATACTTCAGTAAATAAAGTTACGACTATTCTGTAATAGATATTGCATTAAACTTCAAAATTCAAAAAACAAGAATTCTAATAATTAACTAATTGCCAATTATTAATTCTTGAATTTTGTATTTTGAACTATTTCGTTATGGCTTGCTGCACTTAAAGATGTGCGATTCAAAATTCTACACAAATGAGGTTGAACGGATATCCATGCTACGAAACAAACCAGTGAATCCACCTAAGTATGTCTACCCTGCTGACGAATGGCGGATGGTAGAAAAGCAATACTATCCTCGTTTCCAAGCTCAAATGGAAACAATTTTTTCTATTGGTAACGGTTATTTAGGAATGCGCGGTGTCTGTGATGAAGTTACACCCTGCAGCGAAAATGGAACTTTTATCAATGGTTTCTATGAATCTTGGCCGATCATTTACGGTGAAAGAGCTTTTGGTTTTGCTACAACCGGACAGACTATTGTCAACGTTACCGATACTAAAATTATCAAGCTTTACGTTGACGATGAACCTTTCTGTCTTTCTACTGCCAACTTATTAAGTTTTGAGCGCGTACTGGATATGAAAGCCGGTACCTTGAATCGTGAGGTAATTTGGGAAACCGCATCGGGTAAACAGGTTGCGATGAAATCCCGTCGCGTGATTTCTTTAGAACACCGGCATTTAGCGGCAATTGAATATGAAGTTACAGTTCTCAATGCCAAAGCTCCGGTAGTTATTTCTTCGGAAATGCAAAACCACAAGCATGTAGCTTCTAAAGATCACGATCCTCGTAAAGCAACAGGTTTAAAAGATAAAGTTTTAAACCCTCAAGTAAATTCCTGCGAAGATACACGCATTCTTCTCGGTTATGTCACCAATAAAAGCAAAATAGCACTTGCTTGTGGAGTCGATCATCGCATAGAAACAGAATGTTCCTACACCTACAAAAGTAAGTCTTCGGAAGATGGAGGTAAAGCTGTCTTTTTTGTAGATGCTCAACCAAATGTACCGATCAAGTTGATTAAGTACATCAGTTACCATACTGCACCGGGTGATAATTCTGTTCAAGAAGTATGTACGAGGGCAAAAATAACTTTAGATAGAGCCGAGAATCTGGGATTTGAAGCAATCTTGGCAAGTCAGCAAAAATACATGGATGACTTTTGGCATAGAAGTGACATCAAAATTGATGGGTTACCCTATGATGCCGATGTAACTCGTGCCCTAGAATTACAACAAGCAATTCGCTTCAATTTGTTTCAGATTTTGCAAGCTTCAGGGAGAGCCGAAGGCACTGGTATTCCTGCTAAGGGACTTTCTGGACAAGCTTATGAAGGACAATATTTCTGGGATACAGAAATTTACCTGTTACCATTCCTGATTTACACCGCACCGCGCATTGCTAGAAATCTGTTGAAGTTTCGTCACCAAATCCTCTCGCGAGCTCGACAACGGGCTTGCGAGTTAAATCAAAAAGGAGCGCTGTTCCCCTGGAGAACTATTAATGGTGAGGAAGCATCAGCATATTATGCAGCGGGAACTGCTCAATATCACATCAATGCTGACATCGTTTACGCTATCAAAAAGTACGTTCAAGTTACCGGAGATACGGATTTTCTCTACAACGAAGGTGTGGAAATTTTGGTCGAAACTGCCCGATTGTGGCAGGATTTAGGATTTTTTGAAGACGGTAAATTCCACATTCACGGTGTAACTGGACCTGATGAATACACTGCCGTAGTCAATAATAATACTTACACCAACTTAATGGCCCGGGAGAATTTACGGTATGCTATAGAAACTGTTCAGAATCTGCAAAACGAAAATTTAGAAAGATTTGCAGCACTTTTAGATAGAACTAATCTTGCTCTGTCTGAGATTGAAGAATGGCAAAAAGCTGCCGATGCCATGTATCTGCCCTACGATGAAGTCAGGGGTATTCATCCACAAGATGACAGTTTTCTAAGTAAAAAACCTTGGGATTTTGAGAATACACCGAGTTCAAAATATCCCTTATTGCTGCATTTCCATCCCCTAGTAATTTACCGTCATCAAGTAATCAAGCAAGCAGATGTGGTATTAGCAATGCATTTGCTAGGGCAGGAATTTTCTCAGGAACAGAAAAAGCGTAATTTTGATTACTACGATCCTTTGACAAGCGGAGATTCTTCTCTTTCGGTATCTATTCAAAGTATTGCAGCTTTTCAACTCGGATATATTCAGAAAGCTGTAGAATATGCTTACTATGCTGTACTGATGGATTTAGCCAATATTGCAGGTAACACCAAAGACGGTTGCCACATGGCTTCAATGGGTGGTTCCTGGATGGTAATGGTATACGGTTTTGCAGGTATGCAAGATTATAACGGCAACCTATCTTTTAACCCTAGGTTGCCAAAAGGAACAAAACGCTTGCACTTCCCCTTAACAATTCGCAGCCAAAGGTTAGAAGTAGATATTTGTCAAGAGGAAGTAACTTACTTGTTAAGTGAAGGTTCTGAATTAACCATCAAGCATCAAGATGAGGAAATAATTCTTAAAGTCGGAGTTCCCGTTTGTATTAAGCAGAAAGTTCGAGATTGGGAAGTTGTTGGTTGATGGTTGATAGTGGATAGTGGATAGTTGATAGTGGATAGTTGATGGTTGATGGTGGATAGTGGATGGTTGATAATTTTCCTTCTGAGCCATTAATTAAACGGATGAGACGGATAATTAACCACTAACAACCAACCCCCAACAACCAACCCTTCAATTTGTTCTCAAAGGTGCATCTAACACTTTATTGATTCTTTGGCGTGTTTCTAATAAATGCGCCTTTGTATATTCATCTTCGGAATTGGCATCTTCTAACTTCTCTTCTAATTGACGTAGCTTGTACCAAGCTAAAGTGCGTGCATCTTCAGGAACATAAACTTTTCGCAACACCATATTAGTCAAAATGTCTAAATATTTTCGTTGCAATCCCCGACGTAAACTAGAAATTTCGATTTCTTTATCTTCCGGTTTCAATACTTCCGTCCAAATGCTATCTTGCAGCGTATTAAATAGCTCCGGCAAAGTCAGTGCTTCCCCAGACTCACTCTTCAACTCAATATCCTTAAGACGAGAAAGGCGATCGTTAGAAAGTAAATCGTACAAAACCAGGTTTTGCATGAATAAAATTAAATCGTGGATGGGATAGTCTAAACGCCCTATTTGGGGATTGCTTCCCCAATGCCGCCAACGAGATGGTGCTAATTTATTCAACAATTCTGGCGAAAAATTGAAAGCATCTTCAGCAAAGATGTAATTTTGTAACACTTCTAAAGCTTTTCGCTGCTTTTCGACGGGTACGGGTTCAAATGGTAGACGATCTTGGTCTTTGCTGGCATAAATTCGGTAAAATGACTGACCGCCAATGTATTTTGTTGTATAGTAAATTTGTTGAAAATAATTGCTTAATACTGCACCAAAACGCTCTCGTACATCACTGTAACTTTCTCCTTCTAAAGGATAACGCTTGTTAATCCTATCCCACATTTTGCGAGCGTTATCCATCTGCCACTTAGAATAAAGTAGCACGTTAGAACTATTATCCCACGCATCGGCGGTGGGGTCTAAATCGTAGACATCCTCGTCTGTAGAATAACTATACTCGGGTTTATAAGATTCGGAGGCTATTTCTCTTAAAAATGGCTTTTCGGCATTTGTAGATGCGGCTTTAATTTCTGAGTAACCGTACTTTATCGCCCATACATCATAAGGCCCAATAATACTAGGAAAATAATCTCCCTGCTTAATGCTTTCGGGAGCAATATTGGGGGGAATATAATCCATAACCGATGCAACTTGTCCCCGAGTACGAGTAATATTCCTGTCATTCATTTCTTTGGGAGACAGCATGGTACTACCACGGAAATTATGCCTCAAGCCCAAAGTATGCCCGACTTCGTGAGCAACAATCAACCGTAAATATTGATGAATATAGTCTTTTGTTTGCTGACTGGTGGGAGGTAAGTCTCGCAGCAGCGAAAGCGCTAATTTTCCGTACCCAAACTGATTAGTAGCTTCTATTCCGTAACAAAGATCGTACTTGCTGGCTAATTTGGATAAACGCTCCACAATCCCCTGTAGTTGAGGAAACTCTTGAGAATTATTATCTTCTGTTTGCAAACCATTTTTACATAACATGCGATTTTGCATCATCGCCGACAAAGAGGTACGATTTTCAGATTGGGTAGGTTGAACCATTTGCCGATAATCTTTCTTAAGAGAAGTAACTAGACTAGCGTCTATCAAGATATCTGCATCTAGAATTTCTCCAGTCAAAGGATTAACACGGGATGGCCCCATAGCAAAATACCCATCTACTGTATTAATCCAGCGTATGGTGTTGTAACGAATATCTGAAGGATCCCAGGTAGCAGTATCGGGCATCTGCTTGACTTGGATGGCATTTTTAAACCCAGCAGCTTCAAATGCCCTATTCCACATCAAAACCCCTTCTTTAATCGCATCCCGATATTCATAGGGAGTAGCATTATCTATCCAATAAACAATTGGTTCCTTAGGTTCGGAAATACTCGCTTTGGGATACTTCTTTTGCAAATTCCAACGATTTATGTAACGGACAAAAGGATCGGAGGGATTTTTTGTGGATAAATCTTGGTAAGCTGTGATAAAATAGCCAACCCTTTCGTCGGCTAAACGGGGACGGTAATTACGATCCGGTAGTTCGGATAAACTGTAGTGCAGCTTGAGAGTAAAACCACGATTATCAGCTAACGTCGAAATTCTAGAAGCTCCCAGCTTACTTTTACTACTCCCAGAAAAATTCAAAACCGATTGAACTTCTATATTCCCAGGAAAAACTTTCGCACTACCAAAATAAGACTTATTTTTACTTCCCGCAACTCCCAAACTAGAAGATAATCCAGCTAAATCTGCAAGTAATAAATCCCCTAAATCAATCAGCATACTTTTACGCTGGGGATGAATGCTTTTAATCTTGACTCTATAAAGAACGGAATCACTAAAAGATCTAGCCAAGGAGCGCGCTTGGGGATCTCCATCAGCCGTACGAAAATTTACGTTACGAACTACAAAGTGTAAATGATTATCTATCCGCTCAAAGTAAAATAGGAAATCCTGTAAAGGCATACCGCTGTAAATTCCAGCTTCACCAATACCCGATTCTAAAGTTGCCGTTGCTAGGTAATTTTTTTGGAGTTGTGTAGGTTTAACTTCTAAATATATTTTGTTTTTTTCTTTGTCTCGGTAGAGAGTAAATAAACCGGGTAATACTTTAGTATCTTTAGTTACCTTACTAAAATCTTTAAGACCATCTTTTTTTGCTGGCTTGGTTTTACTTGCAGGCTTTGTTACTGGTTTTTTCTGTTGTTTATTTAATTGTAAAAACGGTTGTTGGGCTGCTTTCTCTGTGTCATTAACTACCCAATTAAATGATTCTGGCTTGACTTCTTTGCTCTTACTAACTACCCATACCTTTCCGGGTGGTAGTTTTTCGGGGGGCTTAGGATTAACTTGCTGTGTCAATTGTATTGGTTTGTGATTATCAGGGCGATCGCTCAAAGCATTTTTTTCCCTATCTCCTGGCTGCGCGATCGCAAAAGCTGTAGCAGCAACTAATGGCTTAATGCCAAAAAGTGATGTTGCCAAATATAAACCATGCAACAAAATTACATAAACGCTCTTTTTGTTCATCCGAATCATCTCCGGGCTACATAGCCTAATTCATCTGTAATCATTAGGGAGCCTCACGGGCACCCATAAGAATTTCTTAAAAAGAAAAAAATTTCCTAAGGGAACCCTTCACCCATGGGAGCCGCTCTCTCCTCAATTATTCAAACTTTACTGCTCCCGGTGCGGCTCCTCACTAAAAGCGAAAACTATATTAGACGACTAATATCAAGCAGAAAACTTTTTAGGTCAGTTTAATATAAAATCCTTCTGTTTTTTTGCCCCTTTTTACTGTAGTATTTTCCCTAACAATTGCGTTTGTAAGAAACAGTACGTATTTTTGGAATAATTCTGCAGAAAATATACTGGGAAGATAGTATAACAATTAAATCTGGTAAATTTCGTTTGTTTTTTACGAAAAATGATTGAAATAGAAATTTGAGTGAAAACTGGAGGATGAGTGGCATTGCAAATGATATTAATAACCGTTATTGTACTCAAGCTAGACTAAATCGGCAGTAGTAAATAATACTATATTTTTGTGTTACGCAACGGATTTAGCTAGGAAAATATTCATTCAAGCTGATTTAATCTTCCAAGTACTTAGTATCTAATAACACGTATGGTGCATATAGAAATTTTCAAGCAGCTTTGGAAAACTTGTTTGAGGCGATCGTGGTTAGAAGAGGTGCTTCATAAGCCCAGGGGAGCAACAAAAAAAAATGTGAAGGGTTCCCCTAAAAGTTTTTGTGTAAAGAAAAAGCTTTTAAGGGTGCCCGTGATGTCGGCAAACAATCATCAGTCGCAAAATAAACAAGTCGATCGTTCTCAAAATAGTTCGCAGGAGTTAAGTTTTGAGGAAAAATTACCAGCAAGTCTAATAAATTGGGTGGAAACAAGCAGTACTTTGATATTTAATAACAGTTCGCAACAGTTTTACCAACATATTTATCAGAGCTTAGGTAATATTGCATTAAAGCCAGAAATGGTAGAATCAATACTTATAAGTCTCCAGAAGAGTGAAAAGACAAACTCAGTAATTCTGTTTAGAAAGTTAGAAGATTTTTATCGTCGCTGGTGCAATGGTGAATTTATTGATGCTGCACCAGAGAATAACCTGCCCCAGAAGCAAATGTTGCAGTTGCAAGCACAAAACGTTGCAATTGGGTTGCGTCAAGTAGATATAAATACGGGCTTAAATGTGATGATTTTGCTGTTGGAATTACATCGATTCCTTCATTCGCAAAATCAGAATCTTGAAACTGAAATTACGTTTTATCCTTCTGAAAAGCCGGATGGAAGTAACTTTTTTACATCTAGGCTGCTGCGGATAATTAATTATAGCGATTCCATTGAAATTGGTAATTTTAGTAACGTAGTTGGTGCATTTCTCAAAAGTGCTCAGTTAGAGGGTGCTTACTTGGGAGATGCCAATCTTACAGGTGCCAACCTCAGCAATGCCAACCTCAGCGCTGCTTATTTAGGGGATGCCAACCTTACAGGGATACAAGCAAATAAAGTCAACCTTGTTCGTGCTAACCTTGGTGATGCGAACCTAAGCGGTGCCGATCTCACAGAGGCGAATCTGACTCATTGCGATTTGAGTCACTGTAATTTAAGCGGTGGGGATTTGAGCGGTGCAAATTTGACTAGTGCCGATTTAGGCGATGCGAATTTAGCTGGCGCTAACCTGGCTGGCGCTAACCTGGCTGGTGCGAACTTAACGAGTGCAAATCTTCGAGATGCAATATTAGATGGTGCAAACCTGAAGGGTGCCATTCTTTTCGGTGCAAATTTGAGCGATACTAATTTAATTGGTGCAGAAATCAGTTATGCCGACCTTTGTCGTACTGACCTAAGCGGCTCTAATCTCCAAGGTTCTACCCTTAAAGGTACAAATCTTAGCGATTCTATTTTATTCAGTACCAATTTGACAAAAGCAATCTTGCTTGGAACAGATATCAGCTACGCTAAACTCAACGGCGCAAAGCTAAGGCATGCGAATTTAGTGCGAGCAAGTATTTTTGGTGCAGATCTTAGCGATGTAGATTTAACTGAAGTAATTCTCAAGGGTGCCAATCTAACTGGAGCCAAACTTAAAAGCGCTGACTTAAACAGCGCCGATCTTAGGGAAGCGATTTTAATTGGTACAGATCTGAGTTATGCAAATTTGAATAATGCAAATCTGGACCATAGTAACCTTAAGGCGGCTATTTTAACTGGCGCTTCCCTGAACCATACAAACCTGAGCGGTGCCGAATTGTGCGAAGCTAACTTAGAAAATATAACTTGGAATGAAGATAAGACATGGGAGAAGGCTTGCGGTTTAGACAAGGCAGTAAACCTCCCACAAACCTTAAAGGAAAAACTGAGACTTGCTTAATTTTAAGTAAAATTACATGGTTTATGGGAAAACTTCATCAATTCCTGTTTACATATATTAATATTTTGCCCATAAACCATTAAAGTTCATTGCGAAATAAATATCTTCGATAAAAGAAAATACTCAGTTCTGATATGCTCTAAAAACATCGTAGTAAAAAGGAGAATATTGTGGTGATGGAATCAAATGCCATTACAGGCAAAAATCGTGCGGATGAAGAAGAGTTTAGCGAATATGTAGCTCATTTACAGTTTCATATGACTCTACAAGCTCGCAATCTGGTTCCAAGCCTCAAGCAAAAATCTCAAGACAGCCGAAGAGAACTACTTCATAAAACTCAGGCTGATTTCGAGAAATTGGTTTCTCGACAAGTAATCTAAAGTTATACAAAACTTAATTAAATTAAAATACAATGAAAACAGTTCTTTTTGAGAATATTTGCGTATTATTCTCGTGAGGACTGCTTTTTACTATTTGGTGATGAAAATCACTCTTTTGGCGCAACGGCTAAGAGCGCAAAGCCGTTAATATGATTTCAGCACTTTACTCGTACTCAAATTATATTTAAGGCTTAATTACGATGAAAATGACATCATTACTTTCCCAAAATATTAACATCGTTATTCGACCAGTCCAATATCGGGACTTGGATAATACTGAACGTCTCTATAAAGAGTCATTCGCGGCTCAAAACCCGTCAGAAGAACATTTTGCGACACAGCAAATACAAGGGCTGCGTCATAATTTTGGATTACTGAAATTTTTAAGTTGGTTTCCTAACCCCTTACAACATCGTCTTTGTGCCTATGTAGCAGAACAAGGGCGTACTATGCTGGGGATTATCCAAGTATCGCCATTTAACAAAACACGCAGTACTTGGCGCGTAGATAGAATAATGCTGGAGAAATGCGTCAATAAGCAAGCAATCGGTTCTCAACTTTTACGTTACTGCTTTGAGTCAATTTTAGAAGCTCGTACTTGGATTTTGGAAGCGAATGTGAATGATAAAGAAGCCCTAGCTCTTTATCGCCAAAATGGATTTCAGCGTTTGGCTGAAATGACATATTGGGAAATTGAGCCAGAATTATTAGCGTCATTAGCCCAAGCTGAGCCAGATTTACCCAATCTTTTACCTGTAAGCAATGCAGATGCTCAGTTTTTGTATCAGCTTGATACTGCATCAATGCCGCCTTTAGTAAGGCAGGTATTCGATCGCCAAACTCATGACTTTAAAACTGGCTTATTCGGTGCTTTAGCTGACGCATTTAAACAGTGGTTAACAAAATCAGAAGTAGTCAGCGGTTACGTATTTGAACCTCAAAGAAAAGCAGCCATTGGCTATTTTCAATTGAGAATTGATCGTAAAGGACAAACACCACATCTTGCTAACTTAAGCGTTCATCCTGCATATACTTGGTTATATCCAGAGTTACTTTCTCAGATGGCTCGCATTACTCAAGATTTTCCCTCTTCTTCCCTAAAAGTGTCTTCAGCAGACTATCAGCCAGAAGGTGAAGAATATCTCGAACAAATAGGAGCCAGTCGTCACGAACACACATTAATCATGTCTCGTTCCGTATGGCATAAGGTAAGGGAATCGAAATTCGTTTCCTTAGAAGGAATTCAGCTACCAGAGATGTTACAAGGATTGCAACCAGCACGTAAACCAATACCTGGCGGCATGCTGTGGAAGCAAGAAAAAATACAGCAAATGTTAGATAGGGCAAAATTAAACAAATCATCCAAAAATAACATTGCTATACCCTACAAAAAGGTTAAGCTAAAAGAGAATAATCAAACGCCTTCAAGCGATACTCAACAGGATTAGTAACGTGGTTCAGCAAAAGGGGAAAGAAGATCGAACAACTGCCCAGAATTTATCTTTTCACACCCCAACCAATACAAAACGAATATCTGACCATATATCCGCTTTAGGATTAGATGTAGGCCATAAACGAATTGGCATAGCGGGGTGCGATCGCACTGGTTTGATTGCCAGCGGAATAACAACATTACATCGCACGTCTTTTGAGCGAGATGTGGAATACATCAAACAAATCATCCAAGAAAGAGATGTAGAAATTTTGGTAGTTGGGTTACCCTACTCTATGGATGGTTCTATAGGCTTTCAAGCACGCCACGTGCAGAAATTTACCAGAAGGCTCACAGGAATATTGAAGCTACCCGTAGAATATGTAGACGAGCGTTTAACTTCCTATCAAGCCGAACAAATGCTGATTTCACAAAATCGTTCGCCTTCGCGCAATAAAGGATTAATCGATCGAAAAGCAGCAGCATTAATTCTGCAACAATGGTTGGATATGAGACGACAAAAAAAATTGGATAACAAAAAAAACGCTTAATTTTGATAGCTTTTGACATGATATTCTTGAAAACAAGAGTCAGCATTTTTCTATCGTCAGTATTTCGTGGTGAAGAATTTTTTGCGCTCGCGATAGAGTAATCTATTTTTCAAGCTGATATTAATTTTTGTTCTTTTACTCGGCTATGTATCCATCTCAATTTCCAGAAGAAAACGAGCGCTCCAACCAAAGTTCCATCACTTTAACAGATGAAACTGGGAAGTCACTTGAATGTTATGTGGAGCATTCCCTTGAAGTAGACGAGCAAGAGTACCTTTTATTACTTCCAGTGGACTCACCTGTAGAAATTTTTGCTTGGCAAACTGATGGTGACGGAGAAGAAGCCATTCTTGTAGAAGACGATGCCACAATCGAAAAGATTTTCGCCACTGCTCAAGCCGTTTTATCTGAGCAAAATTTAGTGTTGAAAAACACAGCTTATGCCTTAACAGCTTCCGGTGAATTACCTCCCATAGATGAGTCAGATATTTTTACTTTAGAAATAGAAGATGAAGAGGCAGATTTAGAACCAGAGCAATTACAATTGTTAGCAAGTTTCTATTGGGAAGAACAAGAATACGCAATTTATACGCCTTTAGATCCCTTGTTATTTTTTGCTCGCATCTCCTCAGAAGGCAAACCAGAATTACTATCACCAGAAGAATTTCGGGAATTTCAACCGTTATTAGAAGAGCATCTTTTTAACGAGGTTGATTAGGAATTAATGAAATATTAATTTTTAATAAATTTCCGTGCAATATAGCGGAAAATAATGTAAAGACTTCGCAATGCGAAGTTTTTTTTATTTTGTGTTTAGTTAGATTAAATTAATTTTTAAATCTAAATGTTGGATGTGTTACTGCCTCGATATGCTTTCATATAAGGCTATAAAGACGGAAAATGCTGTAACGCACCATTATTAATTTTACGGGATAAATAAATTTGATTTTACGGCATAATGTAGGGTGTGTTACGGCCTCGATATAGTTTCATATAAGGTT
>JBCBQE010000028.1:0-17358 GCA_039820385.1 Cyanobacteria bacterium J06635_10 | reverse complement strand
AAATTTTTTCTTCTAAAAAAATTTTAATGGGAACCCTGTGACGCTTCGATAATTTTTCGTTAACCTCCGCGTACCTTTGCGTTCAAAAAAGTGTTATCAAAACCTCAAAAAACCTGGCTAGCATTAATAATCGGAAACTCTCGCTTACATTGGGGTTTATTTAACCAAGAAAACCTAATAAAAGCTTGGGATACCAATTATTTATCTACCTCCTCTCCCCCACGCCACTTGCACATCCAGGGAACCTGGTGCAGCAGTGGCTCCTCTCCCTCCTCCCCCCCTCTCTTCATAGCTTCCGTAGTTCCCAGCCAAACAAAAATTTGGCAAAATTATCCCTACGCTAAATTTATTAGCTTAAATCAAATACCTCTCAAAAACTTATATCCCACATTAGGAATTGACAGAGCATTAGCCTTATTTGGTGCTGCCGAAACATGGGGTTTTCCAATGTTAGTAATTGATGCAGGTACGGCACTTACTTTTACAGGTGCTGATAATAATCGTAATTTAATTGGCGGCGCAATATTACCGGGATTAGGCTTACAAATTTCAACACTTACTCAAAAAACCGGACAATTACCAAAAGTAGAATTACCGCAACAACTTCCACAACGATTTGCAGTAAATACTCCAGAATCAATCCAAAGCGGCATAATCTACACAATAATTGCAGGAATAAAAGATTTTATAGAAGCTTGGTGGCGCAATTATCCTGAAAGTAAAATTGTAATTACCGGAGGCGATCGCACTTTATTATTTAACTATTTAAAATATCAATATCCAGATATTACAGAGCGAATAATTGTAGAACAGAACTTAATTTTATTGGGAATACAAAAAATACTAATGTAGAGACTGCTAAACCTAGACAATCCATCTTCCGATTCAATTGATATTCAAACAGTACCAATTGATGAATTATGCAAAGACGTAGCACTGCTACGTCTCTACACAATTTATATATATTCAATGATGAATTTTAATAAAATTACAAATTTCTTCAGCGACAATAGAAACACATTTTTGAGGTAAATTATCTGCTAGATGATCGATCATTTTTAACTTTGCTTGAGGAGCAACTCTAGCATAAATATTACTTCTCTTTAAAGCATTAGACGTATCTTTTGCTCCTTGCAATACTAAAACCGGAATCTGTATCAAATCCAATTTATCTTGTAACAATTCTGCTGCGATTTCCGGAAAAGGACGCTGATATAACAGTTGAGTCGCCGTTGGGTTTTGTAATAAAATCTCTCTTTGCTGTAAATATTCCTCTATTTTCGTTTCCCAACCAAACATTCTTACTAAAGGACGCAATATTTGTAAAAGCTTAAATATAAATGAGGAACCTTCTATTAAGTACCGCATTTTTTGCCAACGCTTCTTAAACCCTTCAATTTCCACACCTTCTGGGGATAATAATATCAAACCTTGAACTTTCTCTGGATATTTTAAAGTGCAAGCTGTAGCAATCCATCCTCCTAAAGAATGTCCCACTAAATACACTTTCTCTAATTTTAAAGCTTGCAAAAATTCACATAAACAATCAACTTGTAAATCAATAGTATGATGAAGATTGGGATATTCAGACTCACCAAATCCTAATAAATCTGGTGCAAAACAATGCAAATCTCGCGATATCAGTTCCATTGTTGATACCCATTCACTACTGTCGCACCAAGCACCATGCAAAAAAACTACGGGAATACCATCACCAACTTCACGCCAAAATAATAACCCTTGAGAAAGCTTTCTCCGAGAGTTACGAAATAACATCGTATTCATGTTGAATTTAATTTAGGTAGTTATATTTAACAAATTTTAAGGACACTGCTATACTCTGCCATAGAAAAAGCGTGTTGTAGCAAGTGTCCGGGATTTTAGACTCAATCCAAAACCTAAAATCTGGATATTAGTACATAGCTTTATGCCAAAATTGTCAAGTCATTTAAATAGTCTTGTAATTGGCGATAATGGTCGTGAGACATCGGTTCGCTTGGTAACTCGTTAGGAGAAAAAGCTTGAATTTCCATTGCTTCTAAAGTATCTTGAATCTCCATTTTCCCCTGCACTTCCGCTTCAGCTACAACACAAATTGAATGAATTCTGGGGTCCCTATCTGGTGCTGAGTAAACTCCAACTAAACGCCGAATTTTCACTAACTCCAATCCGGTTTCTTCCATTAATTCACGTTGAATTGTAGTCGGAATATCCTCTCCCCAATCCACCATTCCACCAGGTAAAGACCAGAGACCGTTGTCTCGTCGCCTAATCAGTACAATCCGACCATCAGGTAATATGGGAATAATACTTGTTCCGGTTATCGGGTGGCGAAAGATAATACCCAGTACTGTTTGTCCATAGCGCCATACAGTCCGCGCGGAATGTATAGTCGCACCAAATAAAGCAGCAACGTTCAATGTTCAAATTTCTGTGTTGTACTTACTTACTCTTACCCACAAATTCATTCCTACAACTATCGTCATAAGAGTTGTTTTGATACAAAAAGACTCGTGGGTCAAGGGTTCCCATGAGAATTTTTTAGGAGAAAAAAATGATCATGGCTGCCTGTCAGGCTTTTATTCTAACGATTATCGTCGAACAGCTTAATTTTACCATCCAAAGACTTGATATATATTGTGTATAACTATACTTTCCAAACAATTGTTTATAAAAAATAATCGCCTTGTAATGGGTGTTACACTCTCGTTTCAGTTATACACAACAATTGTTTTTACACAAAATAATAATAATTTAAACATAATCTGAGAAATATTTTTTACAGCTTAAGACTTAAGCTCATGGGTACCCGTCAGTGTATTTTCAATCAAAATGAATTGTTGAATAATTTCAATCACCGTAAATAAATACATACTTATTTAAGTTTGTTTGATACTCCATAATTTTTGGGACAGGTATTTTTCTCCTGGAAGCCCGAACTTAGAAGAATCTAAAAGTCTACAATCATAATTGTTTTTCACAAAAAACAGTGCAATATATAAAATATTAAACGGTATAACCAGGGTGCAAGCCATTGACATCACAAAAATAAATGGGATAGACTATATTGCTGTTTAAGATACGCGATTGCGCTGGTTTGGGCTAAAATTGTACAACATCAATAAAAATAGGCCTACCAGCAAGCCAAAAGTTGTTTATTCATGAGGTGAATATGGCTAAGCGCCGTAACCTGAAGAAAGAAAAGGCGCTACGGAACCAGGCATATGCCCGAAAGTTTCGTAAACGAACTAATACAGGACGTTATCAAAGAAGGTACCAACAAAGACCGCCGCAATCGGAAGAAGGGGAAAATCAATCGTCTGATACCGGCGCTGCTGCCACTGACTAATTTTCTGAGTGCGATTTTGATTTTTGAAAGTTTTTATTTGCGGAGCCTTCAAATGTATGCTCCGCAAATGTTTCTTTAAATTATCAACGGATTTCTTTATCCAATCTCAATTGCAGTTTATTAGAGAACGAGCAGACTGTAATGCTTGCTCCACTTGTTTGAAACCTGTTCCACCATAGCTATTACGTGCAGCTACAACCTGACGGGGTGATATGGCTTCATAAATATCCGCATCGAATTTGGGATGGAGTTGTTTCCACTCTTCTAAACTCAAATCTTTAAGAAGTTTTCCTTTCTTAATACTGGTTTTTACCACCTTTCCTACCAGATTATAAGCTTCTCGGAAGGGAACCCCACGAGCCGCAAGATAATCTGCGACATCGGTTGCATTAGAAAAATCCGACTCTACAGCTCCTGCTAAGCGGCTCGAGCGAAATTCCAAACCTTCTCGCAACAAAATCGTCATTGCCGATAAACTTGCTTTAACCGTATTTACCGCATCAAATAAACCTTCTTTATCTTCCTGTAGGTCTTTGTTATAAGCCAAGGGTAATCCCTTCACGATCACCAACATTGCTTGGAGATGACCGAATACTCTCCCTGTTTTACCCCGCACCAATTCCGGAACATCGGGATTTTTCTTTTGAGGCATAATACTCGAACCCGTAGCACAGCTATCAGAGAGGGTGACGAAACCAAACTCCTCAGAAGACCACAAAATCACCTCTTCCGATAAACGGCTGAGGTGAACCATGATTAAACTAGCAGCACTCAAAAACTCAATCGCAAAATCGCGATCGCTAACACCATCAAGGCTATTATCATAAACCTTGTCAAAATGCAATAGATTAGCGCTGTAATGTCTATCAATGGGAAAAGTAGTTCCCGCCAAAGCACCGCATCCTAAAGGAGAAATATTTACCCGCCCCTCAACATCTCCTAGGCGTTCCCAATCTCGTTGCGTCATGTGGAAATAAGCTAAGAGATGATGAGCCAGACTTAGAGGTTGAGCGCGTTGTAAATGAGTGTAGCCGGGAATCAAAGTTTCTACGTTTTTTTGGGCAATATCGATTAAAACAGCTTGAAATTCTCGTAATTTTTGACGAATTTGCTGAATTTGTTCGCGTAAATAAAGTCTAGTATCCGTTCCCACCTGGTCGTTGCGAGAACGTCCGGTATGGAGCTTTTTACCAACATCACCAACGATTTCTACCAAACGGTGTTCGACAGCAAAATGCACATCTTCTGAATCAACATCTGGATTAAAATTACCTTGGCGATATTCTTGGCGAATTTGTTCTAAACCTGTTACTAACTGTTCTCCTTCTTCCGAGGAAATAATATCGCACTTCGCCAACATTTTGGCATGAGCAATCGAACCAGTTAAATCATGTTCAATTAACTCTATATCAAAATGGATGCTGGCATTAAAACGAGCAATAGTAGGATGCAAAGCTGATTCAAACCGCTGACTCCAAGTTTCTTGTGTCTGTGTCATAAATTAGGATTAGCTTGGGAATGGGGGAAGAATTAAGTAAAGAATTCCCAACATGGAAATGGCTGAATTCTTAACTGTTCACTGTCATGGTAGTGTTAACTGTCATGGTAGTGTTAACTGTCATGGTACTGTTACCCGTAACTTGTCAAATTGCGAATCAAATAACCAACTACTAATCCAATTAAAAGTGCCCAGACTTGACCTGTTTCCACAAAATTATTAAAAGCTTTTTGAATCTGACCGAGAAGATCGGGGTCGGAGATAGTTTGGGCTATTACAGTCCAGTTTACAGGTATTTTGCTTTGAGCATTAACAGTATTTGATAATAAAATTGTCAGCCACAAACCGATCGCAAACACACCCAGAATTGACCAAGGTTTCATTTTTAACTAATTAATTGGTTAGCATCACTGTGATAGCTTAAAGGTATCAATTATGCCATCCGTAATTTTTCGGCTGACCGCAAAATTTGACCTGCTAAAATCGCTGCACCAAATCCATTATCAATATTCACTACTCCGATACCCGCCGCACAAGAATTTAGCATGGTTAATAAAGGCGCAAGACCACCAAAGCTTGCACCGTAACCAATGCTCGTGGGAACGGCAATTACAGGAGAATCCGCTAAACCTGCGACAACACTCGGTAAAGCCCCTTCCATTCCCGCGACAACAATTAATACCGTTGCCGATTGGATAACGTGGCGATTATTTAACAAACGGTGAATTCCTGCAACTCCCACATCCCACAATCGCTGTACTTCAAAACCAGAAAGTTCGGCGGTAACAGCTGCTTCTTCGGCAACTGGTAAATCGGCAGTTCCTGCAGAAAGAATACCAATTTGACCGGAATATCGAACTTCAATATTAGGAGGTGCGATCGCGCAGATTCTTGCAGCTTCGTAATAACGCAATCCCCTCACCTTGGGTTGCAAAATCGCGTAAACTTGCTCAGAAATGCGAGTTGCCATGACAACTTGATTGCGTTGGCGCATCACCTGCATAATTTGAGCGATTTGTTCGGGAGTTTTACCCGGGCCCCAAATGACTTCAGGGAAACCAGTTCTTAAAGAGCGGTGATGGTCAATTTTAGCAAAGTCTTCTACAGGTTCGTAAGCTAAATCTTTGAGTCGCGAAAATGCTTTATCTGGGGTTATAGTTCCCTTTGCAACATCATTTAATAGAGATTGTAGAGCTTTTTCATCAGTCATAGAAAAGGGAGGGAGGGAGTGAGGGAGTGAGGGAGTGAGGGAGTAACTATTAACTGCTCACTGTTGACTGTTGACTGTTCTATTCTTTGGTAATTTTAATTTGCTCAATATTCCAGAAAGCGCCGCCGATCGCATTGAATTGAAGACCTTCAAATTTATTACGTATGGCTCCTAGTGACAGGGGGTTAACTAAGTAGATAAAAGGTAAATTTTCCTGAGTAATTAGCTGAGTTTGTGCGTATATTTCCTTAACCTTAGTCTCGTCTAATTCCTGTGTAGCTTTGACATAAAGTCTGGCAATTTCTTTTTCCCAAGGAGAAACTTCCCAACCTTCAATTGGCTTTTGTCCAGCTTGGGGCTTCTGATTAAACATATGTAATCCACCTTCAGGTTTCCATACATTAGCACCATCATTTGGTTCTAAACCACCAGTCAAACCAATTAATGACATGTCAAAGTCTAAACTATTGGATATTTTATCTAAATAAGTATTCCAAGCAAGAGGAGTAAAATCAACTTGAATGCCAATTTTACTCAAATCTGATTTGATTTGTGCCCCCATTGCTTCGCGAATTTTATTACCGGAATTTGTGAGTAAAGTAAAGCGGACGCGATTTCCTTCTTTATCTAATAATTGACCTTGGCTGTTAGATTTAAATCCGGTCCCTTTGAGTAATTCTCTGGCTTTATCTAAGTTGTAATCGTATACTTTTAATCCTTCTTCTGGAGAAAGGTAATAGGGGCTTTGTACGGAAATAGGTGAATTTTGCGTTTTACCTAAACCGCGAAATGTGTTGTTAATCATGGTTTCGCGGTCGATAGCGTAAGCTACGGCTTGTCGGAATTCTTTGGTATTAAACCATTTTGATTTTACCGGGTCAACCAAGGGCTTGCCGTTTCTTTTACCTTTATTCAAATTAAAGAATACAAAGGATGTACCAGTGGCCGGGCCGCCATTCTCTATGTTAAAATTACCGCGTTTCTCTTCTCGTTTAAGTAAAGAAAAGTAATCTGGCGTTACCCCTATATAATCCAGGCTACCAGAACGGAATTGTAGTAAAGAAGTATCCTGAGATTCGACAATTTCCCAATTTACTTTTTCAATATAAGGCTCGGGATTTTTCCAGTAATAGGGATTGCGTTCAAATATAACCCGTTGAGTAGTATTGTAACGTCCTAACTTATAGGGACCATTTGTAACAATTTGCTCAACGGGAGTATCAACACTCCATTTTTGTAGAAATAACGGCTTTCCTTCTGAATCTTTCTTTTCTACCGATTCTCGTAAAGCGTGAGCGGGTAGAATAGGAGTCGTCGTATTTTGTAAGAAAGGTCGAAAAGCTTCAGGTAAGGTAAATTCAACTTGGCGCGAGCCGAGTTTTTTTACCTTGGGTAACTGACCGCTTTCACCAATTTTAAAAGCGTCTTTAACATCAGTAGGGATTTCGTCATTAAAGAAAATATTGTTGTAGCTAAACACGACATCATCTGCCGTTAAAGGTTTACCATCAGACCATTTTAAGCCCTCGCGGAGAGTAAAAACAAACCGCAATCCCTCATCTGTTATTTCCCAAGATTTAGCTAATGCTGGCTCAATTTTTCCAGTTATAGAGTTTTGAGTAGTTAATCCTTCAAAAGTGTAGGGAAAAATATTCGGTGACTCTTGGGAAAGAGCGTAGTTAAAGGTTTTGGGATCGCTGAGAATACTAAGTATCAATTGAGGAGTTTGTGCTGCTTGAGTTTTAAAATTAGCTGGATTACAAGCAGCAACAAAAAGAGCCGTTATAGTTGCCAGAATCAGCGGTAAACGCAAACGCCGAAAGTTGGAAATTAGGGAAGAGATTCTTAGCATTTAGGTAGATATACGAATAGTTGATGACATTGATTGTGATTTTAACTAATTGATGGGGTTTTGTGTCTAATTGAAGTAATTGATGTAGGTGTTGTATAAAATATCTATAACTTTAGCTTTACCAAATTCTTTCGATAAATAATGCGATCGACCCCACGCAGTACGGCGATCGCGTAGCGCATCCCCGAAGGGGATAATGTGAACCAAACAATTTTATTTACGGCAATTTCGTTAGAGCAAGCCAGGAGAACAGTATATGCAAGTCAACTCGCTTCGCTCGAAGGAAGAAGTAAGAAGGAAGACGGAAGAAGGCTTGTATCCAGGGCAGAAGTGCGAAGATATGAAGCTTTGCTCATCTTCCCTGTCTTCTTCCTTCTTCCTTGAAGCTCGAAGAGCTTCGGTCAATAAGCAGGTATCTAAACTTCAGCGTAAAGTAGGTAATCAACGTAAAAATTGGCATCATCATGTATCGTCAGATATTGCTAGTCGTCATGACATCGGCGTTACTGAGGAATTACGAGTCAAGCCAATGACTCGTAAAGCTAAGAAAGGTAGTAAGCGTAAAAAGCAGAAAGCGGGACTGAATAAATCTATTTTAGATGTCGGAATGTCGGCGTTAAATAAGATGATTGGTTACAAGATTGAAGCTAAAGGCGGCTTACTCCTAATACTGAATACTAAGAAATTGAAGCCATCACAAAGGTGTCCGAATTGCGGTACAGTTCACAAGCATTGGGCTGATTTATCTAATCGCTATCATGTTTGTGACTCCTGTGGTAAGAAGATCGAACGTGATAAAGGCTCCGCCCTTGTGATGTATCAAACAGCACTATCTAAACAACCGGGGATGGAATAGCCCTCGTAGACGTGGATGTTCGTAGCTCTACTTCTAAGACTCGTAAAAATACGGGGTCTTTCAAGCAACTACAACAGATGAAGCGTTCAAAATCCGGTAAGTCCTCGGATGAGGTCAGGGTCTTAGAAACCCCGACCTTCTCAAAGGCGGGGTAGTTCATTTAATAAAACCACAGCATAAGCACAAATCCCTTTTTCTTCACCAACAGGACCTAATTTTTCATTAGTAGTAGCTTTGACACCAACTGCAGTGGGTTCTATTTGTAAAACACCTGCGAGCTTTTCGCGCATTTTTTGAATGTGGGGTTTTAATTTAGGACGTTCCGCTACCACCACAGAATCAATATTACCTACCTGCCAGCCTTGCTCTTGAATCAAATTATTAACTTTATCCAAAAGCATTAAACTATCAGCACCAGCCCATTGAGCATCGCTAGGAGGAAAATAATGTCCGATATCCCCCAAAGAAAGCGCTCCCAACATCGCGTCCATAATCGCGTGAGTTAGGACATCAGCATCACTATGTCCCAACAAACCCAGAGAATGAGAAATTTCCACACCACCCAAAATCAACCGCCGCTCGGTAGCTAAGCGATGGATATCGTAACCATTTCCAATACGAATATTCATAAATTAGTTATTAGTTATTACTCCTTTCGGACCAGAAGATTTCCGATAAAATTTCTTCCCCTGCTCCCCCTGCTCCCCTCAATCAACACCGGTAATTTTAGAGCGTGATGGGAGTAGGAGGGCCCAATGGTTAGAAGCTAGGAGTACTCTTAGTTTAAATTTTCCTTCATTCTCCCGGCTCATCCCCTTGTCTCCTTATCTCCCCCTCTCCCCTTCTCTTTGAGCCAGGCTTCAAATAAATCGGGACGACGTTTGTGAGTTCTTTCAACTTGTTGCTCGTAACGCCAGCGTGCAATTGCTGCATGGTTACCGGATAATAATACATCCGGAACTTTGCGATCGCGAAATACAGCAGGACGAGTATATTGAGGATAATCTAATAATCCTTGTTCAAAGCTTTCCAACTTTAAGGATTCTGTTTTACCTACCGTTCCCGGAAGCAAACGCACTACACCATTTACTAAAGCCATGGAAGGTATTTCACCGCCGGTTAGAATAAAGTCTCCCAAGGAAACTTCGCGGGTAACTAACTCTAGTACTCGCTCGTCAACTCCTTCATAATGACCGCAAATTATAACTAATTGGTCGTAATTGCTCGCTAATTCTCTTAGTAAGGGCTGATTTATGGTTTCTCCTTGAGGACTCATCATTATCACATCCCGTCGCTCTAAAACTGGTAGGGATTCCATAGCGGCAAAAATGGGTTCGGGCTTCATTAACATCCCGACTCCCCCACCATAAGGTTCATCATCAACTTTCCGGTGCTTATCGGTGGTAAAGTCTCGTGGATTTACAAAATGCACGCTGGCAATCTGTTTTGCTAAAGCTTTACCAATCAGCCCAGAACTGAGAACGGAAGTAAAACAATCGGGAAATAGCGTAACTATATCAAAACGCACAGTATTTCGTATGGGAGGACACTAATCTTAAATTGAACTGGCTTGCTTTATGCAAAAGCTTTGGTGAACTACATTACATATAAACTTGATTTAGAGTATATAAAAGTACTGCTCCACAGGAAATTTCCTTCTCATACGAAAGTTTTTCTAATTACTTAATTTATGTTTAAATATTGTCACATCTAAATTTAAATTAAGATTCTAACCGGCGTTAACAACTTGCAGGAAGATTACATCCTGCACTCCGAAAACACAAGCACTTGACCGAGCGGGTTACAATTTCCGTAAAAAAATGGGACAGGGGCACTCCTAAAAATTTTTGATTCTAAAAAATTTTTAGGAGATCCCGGACAGGCTTTAAAACAAGTTAACTCGTGTTGAAGAGCGGCATCTAGGAATAACTAAGCCTGCCCCTAAATTAAGGTTACAGAAACGGGGGTGCGGGATATTGGACAGGTGAAATACGCTCGCTCGCTGGCTTGATAAGAGGGAACTGGCGTTATGCCGGAGGGGATATTTCTACTCGCTCAGTATTAAGCTGTGTAGAAATTCCCCGGTGGAAACTTTGAATGTCCTAACTTTTGCAACAAGCGAGCCCCGATTAGGGCATTCAAGACATTTAAATATATAAAAATGTCCCGCTCATCATAATACTTCCGCGAACTGTCCGCGAAGTAAAATTCACCTTCCGGTTGTTGACAGGAGAAACACAATGCGGCAACTAAAAGCTAAATGGCTGGAAATGACCACATCCCAAGCAACTAAAACCGCCGTTCTGGTAATTGGAGGCGCAGAAGATAAGGTTCACGGACGAGAGATTCTGCGGACTTTTATAGACCGTGCTGGTGCAAGAGATGCCCATATTACTATTATTCCCTCTGCTTCTCGGGAACCGAGTATTATCGGCACTCGTTATGTGAATATTTTTGAAGATATGGGAGTCAAAAAGGTTGAAATTTTAGATATTCGAGAGCGCGACCATTGTCACGACCGTTACTACAAGGAATCTCTTGAAGAATGTACCGGAGTTTTTTTGACTGGAGGAGACCAATTACGCCTTTGTGGCGTATTGGCTGATACGCCAGTGATGGATACTATCCGGGGACGAGTGAAAAAGGGAGAATTAACCTTAGCAGGTACTAGCGCCGGTGCTGCGGTTATGGGACATCACATGATTGCCGGAGGCGGTAGTGGAGAATCTCCCAATCGTTCCTTGGTAGATATGGCAACCGGCTTGGGATTTATCCCAGAGTTGATTGTAGACCAGCATTTTCACAACCGTAATCGCATAGTACGCTTAATGAGTGCCATAGCTTCTCATCCGGACCGTTTGGGAATTGGCATTGATGAAGACACTTGTGCCATGTTTGAAAAAGATGGTTGGCTTGAAGTTATGGGCAAAGGTGCCGTAACAATTATTGATTCAAGCGAACTCACTCATACCAACGAACCTCGTGTAGGAGCAACCGAACCTCTGAGCCTCCATAACTTACGAGTACACATCCTTAGCCACGGCGATCGCTACCATCTTTACGGGCGTACCGTGATACCATCTGTGGGGCGAATATCCAGCTGACGGAAGTAGGTATGTGTGGTTACACTGGGTTGACCGCGTTTTTTTTTGTTGCGGCAAAAAAAGTAACAATAATAGAATTTAAGAATAAAAAACTGTTACCCACGAACAGTTATGCGGTCAATTCCAGTAAGAAACTAGAATTTTGGTTCCGAATCTCCATCTACCTATATCATGAGAATCCTCAAGATCCAGACTTTACGCGGCCCAAACTACTGGAGCATTCGACGCCACAAGTTAATCGTCATGCGCCTCGATTTAGAAAACCTTGCCGAAACGCCCTCGAATGAAATCCCCGGCTTTTACGAAGGATTAGTAGAAGCGTTACCAAGTTTGGAAGGTCACTACTGTTCTCCTGGCTGTCGTGGTGGTTTTCTGATGCGGGTGCGAGAAGGCACTATGATGGGTCACATTGCCGAACATGTAGCGTTAGAACTTCAGGAATTAGCCGGAATGCACGTGGGTTTTGGTCGCACCCGCGAAACTTCGACTCCGGGAATTTATCAAGTAGTTTTCGAGTATTTAAATGAAGAAGCCGGACGTTACGCAGCAAGGGCTGCGGTGCGTTTGTGTCAAAGTATCGTTGACAGAGGGCGCTATCCCGAGGCTGAATTAGAGCAAGATTTGCAAGACATCAAAGACTACTGGCGCGATGCTTCTTTAGGACCTTCGACTGAATCAATTGTCAATGAAGCCACCAAGAGAGGTATTCCCTGGATGCCTTTAGGATCAAGGTTTTTGATTCAACTCGGTTACGGGGTGCAACAAAAGCGCATTCAAGCCACAATGACGGCTAATACCGGTATTTTGGGAGTAGAACTTGCTTGCGATAAAGAAGCTACCAAAGCTGTTCTCGAAGCTTCTGGGGTACCTGTACCCAAGGGTATGACGATTAATTTCTTCGACGATCTCGAAGACGCAATTAGTTATGTTGGGGGCTATCCCATTGTCATCAAGCCCCTCGATGGTAATCACGGACGCGGTATTACTATCGATATCAGAAATTGGCAAGAAGCTGAAGCAGCTTATGATGCTGCCAGAGCCGTTTCACGGTCGGTAATTGTTGAGAAATTTTACGTCGGACGCGACCATCGTGTATTAGTCGTGGACGGTAAAGTTGTTGCTGTCGCCGAACGGGTACCCGCTCATGTAGTGGGCAACGGTAAATCAACTATTGCTGAATTGGTGGAAGAAACCAATAAAGATCCAAATCGCGGCGATGGTCACGATAATGTTCTGACTCGGATTGTTTTAGACCGCAACAGTTATGCATTAATGGAAAGACAAGGGTATACCCTTGATACCATTTTAGATAGGGATGAAATTTGTTATTTACGAGCCACGGCGAATTTATCTACAGGTGGTATAGCCGTAGACCGTACTGATGAAATTCATCCACAAAACGCTTGGTTGGCTTCTCGGATAGTTAAAATAATCGGATTGGATATTGCCGGAATTGATATTGTTACTACAGATATTACTCGTCCCTTACGAGAGGTTGATGCAGTAGTTGTAGAGGTAAATGCAGCTCCGGGATTCCGAATGCACGTTGCTCCCAGTCAAGGGATTCCCCGCAATGTTGCATCAAATGTGATCGATATGCTGTTCCCCGCCGATAAAACTACTCGCGTACCAGTTCTTAGCATTACCGGTACCAACGGGAAGACTACTACTACAAGATTACTTGCTCATATTTTTAAACAAACTGGCAAAGTAATCGGATATACAACTACAGATGGAACGTATATCGGAGAATACTTAGTAGAAGTAGGAGATAATACTGGACCCCAAAGCGCTCAATTAATATTGCAAGACCCCACAGTAGAAGTAGCAGTGTTGGAAACAGCACGTGGAGGTATACTTCGTTCTGGGTTAGCTTTTGAGGCTTCAAATGTAGGTGTTGTACTTAATGTTGCTGCCGATCATTTAGGATTGGGTGATATAGATACTATCGACCAACTCTCGCATTTAAAGAGTGTCGTTGCTGAAGCAGTATATCCCGATGGATATACGGTTTTAAACGCCGACGATCGGCGAGTTGCCGCAATGGCGGAAAGGACGAAAGCGAATATTGCTTACTTCACCATGAATCCAGAATCGGAATTGGTGAGGAAGCATATTGAAAAAGGCGGAGTGGCAGCAATTTATGAAAATGGCTTTTTATCGATTTTGAAAGGGGATTGGACTCACCGTATAGAAAAAGTAGATAATATTCCCCTGACAATGGGTGGACGTGCACCATTTATGATTGCTAACGCTTTAGCAGCATCCTTAGCGGCTTTCGTACAAAATGTTTCCATAGAAGAAATTCGGGCAGGTTTAAATACCTTCCGGGCTTCGGTGAATCAAACACCGGGACGGATGAATTTATTTAACTTGGGTAAACATCACGCTTTAGTCGATTACGCTCACAACCCCGCTTCTTATGAAGCATTAGGTGCATTCGTACGTAACTGGACATCCGGACAGCGCATCGGCGTAGTTGGTGGACCTGGCGATCGCCGCGATGAAGATTTCAGGATGTTGGGTAAACTCGCATCTTCGATTTTTGATTGCATCATCATTAAGGAAGATGACGATACCCGAGGAAGAAAGCGGGGTTCTGCTGCGGATTTAATTACTCAAGGTATTAGGTCGGCAAATCCTAATTGTTTGCATGAAACAGTTTTAGATGAAACCGAAGCAATTAATAAAGCTTTGGATTTAGCTACCGATGACAGTTTGGTGGTAATTTTACCCGAAAGTGTTAATCGTGCAATCGAATTAATTAAAGCTAGAGGTGTAATAGAAGAAGAAATTTCAGAAAAGTTTGATAGCACCACTCCAAAAGATAAGGTGGGAGTGCCATCGTCGGTTTTAAACTCCTTATGAAGGAATGATGAGTAAAGAGTTATAGATTGCCGATGCCGGTACACATTTATAACTTTTTACCCATCTCCTTTTATGTAAGTCGATTATCGCTGTTCTCGGTCATTTTCGCGATCGATTCGATCGTCGTCATCTTTTAATTCATCTTTAAAACCCCGGAGAGTTTTTCCCAACGCGCTTCCTAACTCGGGAATTTTTTTTTGCCCAAAAATTAAAATCGCTACAACCACAATTACAGCCATTTCCGGAAAACCCAATCCAAACATAGCGCCTCTTCTCATTTCGATTCTTTTATTTATATTAGATTGCGATCGTTTTAATTTGAAATTTATAGTTTTAGCTTAAATATCTATCTATCGCAAAAAAGTTACAATCGGTGATTAATTTTACTCGATATCGGGTAACTACGAAAATCACAGTTTGTAATGAACATCAATGATTAATTACAAAAATTTACTATTTGAAAAGCAAAATAATTAACTTTATTAAAATACCCGAATTATTGTATTCTAAACTCTAGCGCTAGGGTTTTTTTATGATGATTGGAACAGAAGAAGCTGCAAAGTTGTTGGGAATCTGTACCCAACGGGTAAAACAGTTACTTTATGAGGACAGAATTAAAGGAGCAAAAAAGGTTGGTAGATTTTGGAAGATTCCTTTATTTGGCAAAAAACCCAAAGTGAAGAAAGGTAGTAGAGGACCCAAAGGTAATTGGACAAAGCCCAGGAGAGCAGCAACTATCATCCACGTCAATCAACTACGGATTAGAAGCAATAGAAAGAACGGTACGAATGAACCGGTTGTAAGAGTTCAACGGGGAAGTAAAGCGGTTCATTACCATGAGGTTGAAATTGAAGGAAGATGCAAAGTTATTTATAGAAAAAAGCCTCTTGGTTGTGGTGCAAGTGTTTGGCTAGAAGTCGAACCGTATATCAAGGTAAGTCCAAGATATTCTTCTCCTACTCCCTCTACAGCTTAAAATATCAAAATAGATTAAAAAACCTTTCTTAAATAAAGAAGATAACTAAACTAATTTATTAATTGATGCTCGATCAAAAATTCTTTGATTGTGGCATAAATTTGCTGTTTTTGCTGCTTGGTAAAACCACCATGAGTGGCTCCTCGAACGCTAAACAGTTGATTTGGAATACCAATTTTATCGAGCTTTTGATGCAATCGAACTGCATGAGTATAGGGTACAAAGGTATCTCGATCGCCATGTATAGTTAAAATTGGTGGTAAATTGGAGCGTATATAATTAATTGGAGAAACACTTCGAGCCAGTTCAATTTCGGAATCGGTAATTTTATTTCCTAACCATTCAACTGCATAATATTTCTCGTTAGCACCGGCAATTAAATCTTCAACATCTGTAATTCCAGACCAATTAACAATAGCAGCAACTTGGAGTTTTTCATTACCTGGACATTGTTTATCAAATCCTGCTTCTGGAGGGATAATTCCTGTGGTTAATGATAAATGTCCCCCGGCAGAAAATCCAGTAGTAATAATTTTATTTGTATCAACATTATACTTTTTTGCATTATTAATTACCCAACGTAAAGCACAACGGGTATCTTCTACAGCGGCTGGAGCTAGAGCTGTACTTGCCAATCTATAATTGATATTAACTACAGAAAAACCCCAATTTAAATAGGGGTCAAAAAAAGGTTTAAGTCCTTCTTTTGATTGTTTAATCCAACCTCCCCCATGAATTACTATGAGCGTGGGATGTAAACCGGGCTTTTTATTTTGATAAAGGTCAAGTTTTAATTGAGAGTTATTGACTTCGTGATAAATCAAATTACTCCAAAGTTGATAATTTTGTTGATTACCGATCTTAGCAAATGTCTGAATACCAAAATATTCCCACGATATAATTAATACAATGATGATTGAAAAGATTGTAATTAGGTATAAAGGTCGAGAAAAGAGTTTTTTCAACATCTTGTTTTAAATATCTATTTTAAAAGTTTTTGGTAGATATAAGTTCTTCGGTCGATTCCGAATTTGTTTTAAGTTGTAAAACTTCATCCTCAATCATCTTTTCAATTACAACATCGGCAATAATATTTGCGCCATGTTGAGTGAAATGTACTCCATCTCTAGTTCTAACTCGTCTTTTCTGACCAGATTTATTGGCAACCACAGGGTTAAACTTACTATTTATAGCAAAGACATCCCAGCAGTCAACAAATTCGATTTTAGGGTGAGACTCTGCTACTTTTTGATAGATTTTGTTGAATATGGGAAAAAATTTATTATATCGAGTCAAATTAGAAATAGGATGACCAACCCAATAAACTTTTTTGACAGCAGAATTTTCTATTAATTTAGCATATCTTTCTACACGTTCTTGATAAGCTTCTTCCCATTCTGGCGTTAATTGTGTCTTGTATTCGCCATTTCGATCTAAAATATCCTGGCCGTCATTAGCACCAAAAATTACCACCATTGCTTCTGGATTATATTTATCGATCAGTTGTGATGTTCTGGAATACCAGTCATAGAAATCAATTCTATTTAATCCCGAAGAATTTTGAAAATCGATCTTAATCGTGTCAACATGATATAAAGATTTTTGGATTTTATTTTGTAATCCTATTCCCAAGTTATACATAATA
>JBCBQE010000027.1:308-17812 GCA_039820385.1 Cyanobacteria bacterium J06635_10 | reverse complement strand
ATGAAAAAGACTCAAATAAAGCTATTAATTCTTTAAATATCGCGAAAGATTTATCTAGTGAATGTTTAACAAAAGTCAGAAATTCTGTTCAATCGATCCGCCAAATGAATTTTAATCTTAATCAAGCTTTGGCAACTTTAGTCGAACAAGTTGAACGAAATCAATCATTTGTAATTGATTTATATTCAGATTTTCCACAATTACCAAGTCAAACTAGTCACCAACTATATTGTATTGTTCAAGAAGCAGTTACCAATATTCAAAAACACGCTCGTGCTAAAGTTGTGAATATAAAAGGCTATCAAAATACTGAAGGAATTATTTTAGAAATCATAGATGATGGTCGAGGTTTTGAAGTTACCGCACATCATACAGGTTTTGGTTTACGGGGGATGCAGGAAAGAGTGCAAATTTTAGGAGGAGAAATTCAAGTTAAAAGTACTTTTAATGAAGGTACTCAAATTCGAGTTTGGATTCCGGCTTGAGGGAGAGAGGGGGTAGAGGGGGGAGAGGGGGAAGAAAATTATTAAATCTTAACTTCTCTTTAACAACTAACTCTTAACGGAATAAAGTCTAGCTACCATTTCGGCGCGAGAGGAAACTTCAAGTTTACGAAACATTCTTTTTAAAGCTTGTTTGACAGAATTTTCTTGAATCCACAAATATGCACCGATTTGAGCGTTTGTTAACCCTTGTGCAACTAATTCGGCAATTTGAATTTCTCGCGATGTTAAACGATTAATATCTGAATCCAATTGTCTTGTTTGGGATTTGATTGTTGTTAGCCAAGTTGATAAATGCAAGCACACAGCACTTAAGTCAGCTAAATCCCGAGCATTAAAAGCAGAAGATTCTCGCGTGCGGGTAAAACCTATTCCACCAATCAACTTTCCATTACCGATTATAGGGCCAGCCATGACATGTCCGTGGTCGAAGCGCGGACAAAATATTTTCCATTTTCCTGGTTGTAACACCACTTCTTCATGCACTGGAGCATGATGCTCCATTAAATAACGCAAAACAGGATTATGTTCTACAGATAGTGCTAATTCAGCAATGGCTGAAGTTTTTCCCTGAGGAAGCTTATCAAAGAAAAATAATCCCCGACGTTTTGCATCAAAATAATTTCCAAGTTTAACCATAACTTGTCCTCGCAATTGCTGTTCGTTGCGAGTTAGCGCTATTTCCTCAAATATCAATTGCAAAGAATTCGCCATCATTAGATTTTAGATTTGCAATAAAAGCATTGAAAGGCTGGTATCTCAATTTTTTGATTGCACTTGATGCAAAGTGTACCCGAAAGAGGACTAGGCTTAGTCAAAATTTGATTTTAATTTATATCTATCACCGCACTCCGATAATTTCTACAACCTTTAAGAAAGCGCGGCGATAAGCCCGTAATGGGCATGTGCGAAGCCATCGCAACTACAAACTAACCATAATTTAACCACGAATCAGAAAATGTCAAATTACGTTCATCCAGAAGTAATTGTAGATACTCAGTGGCTTGACGAACACTTAAACGATGAGAACGTTTGTATCGTTGAAGTTGCTGTAAATCCTCAAGCAATCCCCAGCGAAGTGATTCCCCGAGCAGTTATATGGAATCCATTCACCGATTTAATGCTTCCCGATCGTCGAGTTAATTTTGATAAAGCGAACATTGAAAAATTACTTTCCTCTTCAGGTATTGAAAATAGCTCTACCGTAATAGTCTACGGTGAACTTGCTGCTATAGGGGGATGGATTTTTTGGTTGTTGAAAGTTTTTGGCCATCAAGACATAAGAGTTCTTAATGGTAGTCGCAGTAAATGGATAGCAGAAAAACGCCCCCTGACAAAGGTAAAAACTGTTACAACTCCAACTCAATATTGCGCTCAACAACCAGATGCTAATTTACGATCGCTATATGAAAATGTTCGTAACTCTATCAACCAAACAGATAGCGTAATCTTAGATGTAAGAACCCCTGAAGAATATAGCGGCAAATGGTTTTACGACAAACCTCCAGAAAACAACGAACGTACCGGACATATTCCAAGTGCAGTACACGTTTCTTATGAGTCGTCATTGAATGAGGATGGGACTTTAAAACCGATAGAAGAATTACGCAAAATTTATGAAAGTAAAGGTATTACAGCAGACAAAAAGATAATTCCTTACTGTGCTGTTGGAGCGCGATCGGCACATACTTGGTTTGTCTTAAAGTATTTATTGGGCTATCCCAATGTACTTAATTATGATGGTTCCTGGAGTGAATGGAGCCGAATTGCCGATGCTCCGATTGAGAAATAAGTAAATAGCTCACGGAGTTAGGAGTTAGGAGTTAGGAGTTAAAAATTTGAATTATCCAATGCCCTATGCCCAATATCCTATGCCTAAACATTAATATGTAACATAACTAAACACATCGGGAACAAGATTTTAAAACTGCCATACTAAAAAAACAGCATCTCCAAAATTTAATAATATGATGATCCGGCTGTTGTTAGCAGATGACCAACCGTTATTTCGCCAAGGATTAGCATCTTTACTGTTGTTAGAGGAAGATATCGAAATTGTCGGGCAAGCTAATCACGGCAATGAAGCTATTTCCCTCACCCAACAATTACAACCCGATGTAATTCTCATGGATGTGCGGATGCCTGTATGTGATGGAGTCGCGGCAACCCGCGAAATTCATCAAAAGTTCCCTTGGATTAAAATTCTAGTGCTGACGACTTTCGATGAAGATGAATATATTTGGCAGTCTTTACAAGCTGGCGCACTCGGTTATCTGCTCAAAAACACTCCTGCACCTCAATTAGCTGCAGCAATTCACGCTATACATCAAGGTCATTCTCAACTAGGCCCGACTATTGCTCCAAAAGTCTTTGCCCAGTTACGCCCCCCAATTCCCGTTAAAGAAAACAATATTCAGCACAACTTAACGGAAAGGGAATTAGAAGTATTAACTTTAATATCTCAAGGGAAAAGTAATCGAGAAATTTCCAAAACTTTATACCTTAGTGAAGGAACCGTAAAAAACTACGTTACCCAAATTTTAGGGCGGCTCGGATTAAGAGATAGAACCCAAGCCGCCCTATGGGCTAAAGAAAATCTGGTGATGTAGGAAGTTGTTAGTTGCTAGTTGTTAGTTGATAGTTGTTAGTTGTGATAATTCCGTGAGCCATCAACCAATAACCACCAACCACCAACCACTAACCACTAACCACCAACTACTAACTACTAACCTTGATTACATCATTCCCATTCCTCCCATTCCAGGCATACCCATGCCGCCCATGCCGCCCATGCCGCCCATGCCGCCCATGCCGCCCATGTCGGGAGCACCAGCAGCAGCTTTGGGTTCTGGTTTTTCTACTACCAAGGCTTCGGTAGTTAGTACCATTCCGGCAATAGAGCCGGCATTTTGTAGGGAGGAGCGCACTACTTTAGCGGGATCGATAATTCCGACGGAAATTAAATCTTCAAATTCGCCAGTAGCTGCGTTGTAACCAATGTTGAATTCAGTATCTTTGACTCTAGAGACAATAACTGAACCTTCTACACCGGAATTATCAGCAATTTGACGTAACGGTGCTTCTAGCGATCGCGCTACGATGTCAGCACCAATTTTTTCTTCATCATTGAGGGTATTTTTGACTTCCTCTACTTTTTTAGTTAGGTGAATCAAGGTAGTACCGCCACCGGGAACGATGCCTTCTTCTACCGCTGCTTTGGTCGCGTTTAATGCATCTTCAATCCGTAATTTCCGGTCTTTCAACTCGGTTTCGGTGGCCGCACCAACTTTAATTACAGCAACGCCACCAGCTAATTTAGCGATACGTTCTTGTAATTTCTCTTTGTCGTATTCGGAGTCAGTTTCTGCAAGCTGTTTGCGAATTTGACCAATGCGTTTTTCGACATCAGCTTTTAAATCGCCAGCAGCAACGATGGTGGTGTTTTCTTTGTCAATCTCGATTTTACGAGCGGTTCCTAACATTTCCAAAGTTACGGTATCTAAGCTCAAACCGATTTCTTCGGAAATCATTTGTCCGCCGGTAAGAATGGCAATATCTTGTAACATTGCTTTACGACGTTCGCCAAAACCAGGGGCTTTGATAGCACAAACTCCTAATACACCTCTAGCTTTGTTTACCACTAAAGTTGCTAAAGCTTCACCTTCAACATCTTCAGCGATAATTAACAAAGGTTGACCGCCACGAGCAACTTTTTCTAATACCGGCACTAAATCCTGAATATTGCTGATTTTCTTATCAGTAATCAAGATGCGGGCATTTTCAAATTCTACTGTCATCCGGTCGTTGTTGGTGATGAAGTAAGGGGAACTATATCCCCGATCGATCTGCATGCCTTCTACAACTTCCAATTCGGTAGATAGAGATTTAGATTCTTCAACGGTAATTACACCGTCTTTAGTAACCTTCTCCATTGCTTCAGCAATCATGCTACCGACTTCTTCATCGTTACCAGCAGATACGGTTGCAACGCTGGCGATCGCACTTCCTTCGACTGGCTTGGTAATCTTAGCGATTTCCTCCACCAGCGCTTCGACAGTTTTATCGATACCGCGCTTCAAACTCATGGGGTTGGAACCAGCAGCAACGTTTTTCAAACCCTCGCGGATAATAGCTTGGGCTAAAACTGTGGCGGTAGTAGTACCATCCCCCGCGATTTCTTTGGTTTTTTCAGCTACTTCCTGGATTAATCTCGCACCAGTGTTCTCCAAAGGATCGTACAGTTCAATTTCTTTGGCAACGGTGATACCATCGTTTACAATTTGAGGCGCACCAAATTTCTTTTCTAAAAGAACGTTACGACCTTTTGGTCCCAAAGTAATTTTGACGGCATCAGCAAGGGCGTTAATACCCTTCTCCAATGACCGACGTGATTCTTCATTAAAGGAAACGATTTTTGCCATTTTTTAATCCACAAGCACTCCTGTTTTACAATTTAGCACTCACTGCTCAAGAGTGCTAATAATAGAAGCGGTTCATATTACAGATATTGGGAACAAAAATGATTAATATACAGTTGATGCTCATGTAGGATACTGGCAGTAATGAAGGAATCGGGAGATGAATATATACAGTTCTCTTAAATCTCTCGGTATTGCCGAGCCAAGCGGTTCTGGCTGGTTGGCAGTAGTGTTTACGTTTTTATTAGCTTTAGTTGTAAGCTGGAGTTTAATTCCCCGGATACGTAAATTTGCTTTGCGTGTGGGTTGGGCTGACCAACCAAATGCAAGGCGTTTGAACCGAGAGCCTTTACCGAATGCGGGAGGATTAGCAATTTATGCAGGAGTAATTGCCGCTGTTACCCTTGCGAGTTTATTACGACCAATTGAATTAGAAAATGTCTTAGCGCAAGTTTTAACGGTATTGCTGGGTGGTTCAATATTGGTATTAGTAGGTTTCATTGATGACCAATTTGGCTTACCTGCTTCTTTTCGATTATTGGTACAAATTCTGACAGCACTTTTGCTAGTTGCTAACGATATTGGTTTTGATTTAACTTTTGGTACTCCTATAGATTCCACACTGTCAACATTACTAACTGTGTTGTGGGTAGTGGGAATTACCAATGCCATCAACTTACTAGACGGTATGGATGGTTTAGCGGGAGGAGTTAGCTTTATTACCGCTATGAGTTTGCTAGCAGTTTCCGCGCAGTCTTTCAACCGTGCGGCAGCGACTTTAGTGTTAGCTGCTTTGGCTGGTTCCGCACTGGGCTTTTTACGCCATAACTTCCATCCATCAAAAATTATTATGGGTGATGCCGGAGCATATTTCTTCGGTTATGTATTAGCTGCAACCAGCATTTTAGGTGAGTTACAAATAACTACGGTTTTATCTGTACTACCTCCAGTCGTGTTTCTTCTACTGCCAGTGCTAGACACTACCCAAGTTTTTGTACGGCGTTTAGCAGCGGGTAAAAACCCTCTTAACACACCAGGGAAAGACCATTTTCACCATCGTTTGTTAGCTTGGGGTTTATCTCAACGACGTGCGGCGCTTATTCTTTGGTCAATAACTTTAGTTTTCAACTGGTTGGGAATGAGCATACGAAGAATGACTCCAGTACAAATTATTGCCACCACCCTAACAATTGTTATACTTTTAGCCTTTACCGTTTGGCGAAAAATGCAAAAAGCCTGAATTGTAGTATGCTTTCCTTTTAAGTAAATTAAATTTGTGGTGCGGATAACATTAAAATTGTAGAGACGTAACATTGTTACGTCTTAATTATTTGAGACTGTTACGTCTTTCATTATTGTTTATTCCGTAAAAAATATTTATGCCTCCTCGTTGGCCCCGTAAACCAGATCGCAACGACCCTGCTTACCGAAAATTAGATGATAGGATGAATTTTGCCGTTCATGTGGCGATATTTGCTTTATTTAATTCCGGTTTGTGGTTTTTTAACAATTTTATGCAGAAAGATTGGCAGTGGTTGCCCATTTTGACATTTAGTTGGTTGGCAATATTGCTCTCACATCTAATTTATATTTCCGCGATCGCGGATTATTCCAATACTCCACCAAAATCTACCTGAAGATTGATTTTCAAGGGCGACGACGGCTTCTGTAACTGTTGGTAGTTGAGTTAACTTGAAAATTTCAGCATAATTCTCAAATAGCTTGTAAATTTAAAGCGTTAATTTTGTAGGATTATTTTTAGGCTATGACTAACAACGCAGAATTCATGGAAGCTCTAGCCGCTGAAATTGGCGAAAATGTCTATATAGATATCGCTAAGTGGCATCTCTATTTGTCCGATGCCAAGTTGCATACCGTCGTCGCCGAAGCTATTTATCCTTTAATTAGTTCCAATAAGCCTGTGGTGCCAAAGGATGTTGTTAATGTTTTGCAATCTATCCCTATAAAGGTTGGTGGCGGAAAAGGTGAAATACCTTTAATTGATTTGGTTCCGTCACAGTGCCAAGTAAATCTGGTAGATATCTTAGAAAAATATCAGCGGGAGATGTAATTTTGGTGGTTTTTGCTGCCTAAATTCTCTTGGAGAGGGGGAAGAGGGGGAAGAGGGGGAAGAGTAAAATCTTTTAAATTCCCGCACTCCCGCCTTCCTAACTTATAACGTCCCTATTCCCCATACCCATTTTCTTCAACCAACTTTCGTGCAAATTCTATGGCTTCATCAAATGTAGAAATTTTGCTTTCTACTTGTGCCACTGCAATTTCTGTCAGCAGTCTACCTATAAGGGGTGACGAAGGAATGTTTAATGATGATATAATGTGTTTCCCACTCACTAACTGAGTGGGATGTGCAACCGGATCGTCAGGGTTTAGATAGCGGGCTAGTAAAGATGCGTATGTTGTTAGCGACTTGTCTTCGGACATCTCCTCGACTACATTACCATAAGCTACTGCTAAAATGTTTGTAGTCGGGAATACGCAACCCGCTTCTTGAAATAAAAAATATTGCTCTCTCAAGGATATCAGGGGTACCTGAAGCTTGGGAAACAATCTCAGTGCTGTTGTTACGGCTTGAATTTCGGCTCTACTGTAAGTAAGTTGTTCTAATTCGACTTCCGCAATATCTGGTTTGGGGTTAACTAAACAAGCTAGTTTGGCTATACCCAACTGAGTTGTCTTTACTGTATCTCTGATATATTTTTGTAGTATTTCCCTTAAAGTTGGAAAATTTTCTGTAAGTTGTGCAGCGACTTTGTCAACTTCAGCAAGCAAAATACAGCTTTGTGATGTGGCGTATTTGAAAGAAGATTTGAGTAAACCATCTTCGATCGCTTTTATTAACCAAGGCGTACCTTGAGAGTTAGCTAACATATAGCCTAATTCTACCCGTATTCGTTCAGAAGCAACTTTTTCGAGATGGAATGCTAAAGCACGAATGGTTGAGCGGGTTTGGGCTTCAATATCAAAGCCCAACTGTGCGGCTTGGCGATATCCTCGTATTAAGCGTAAAGGGTCATCTTCTAAGTTCGCAGGTGATATCATGCGTACAATACCCTTGAATAAATCTGCTCTACCTTGTAGCGGATCGATAATTTCTTGGGTATGAATATTGTAGGCGATCGCATTTATAGTAAAATCTCGCCTCGGCAAGTCAGTTTTTAAGGAATCACCTTCAAGTTGAGCAATATCAACGGTAGCATCAGGAAACACCACGCGGGCAATTTGCCTTTGGGCATCAAGTAAAACAAAACCAGCTTGATGATATTTTGCTATTTTACGAGCTACATTTACCGCCTCTGTTGGTAAAATAAAATCTAAATCTAAATACTCGCGAGTTCTTCCTAAAATAGCATCACGCACCGCACCACCTACTAGATAAGCAGGTTTTGGCAATAACTCCAGATTAAAAGGTAAAGACTCTGGAGTAATTTGAGACAGAATAGAACCATACATTGTAATAAAAATAAACCCAAAGGCTAATCAATAATAGTGTGGCTAATCGCTAAAATAACAATAAGGCAAAACTAAAGTTGGTTTTAATATGTGTATTTGCGTAAATTGTAGTTATGTAGACCGCTGTATTACTTATAATGCAGTAGAAACACAGCACCAACAACCCCATTTAACCGAAACACCAACCTTTGAACCCAATGAACCTACTATAAACGTAAATATTCGCACTCAAAGCGAAATCATTGAAATGGAATGGGACGTTGTAGGATGCTTGAGTTTCAAGGAAGAAAAAGGTAAATGGTCTAAATTACGTCCCGGTGAAGCCGTGCCGACTTGATTTATGCCTGCTCGCGGTGTTGGGGTTGTAGTAGCTCGGAATACGCAGAGAATTCATGATTCCCAATCTTCCCAATCTTCCCAATCTTCCCAATCTTCCCAATCTTCCCAATCTCCCCAATCTTCCTACTATTCCCCCTCTTTCCAACGCCACTCCTCACAAGTCAGAGAACCCTAAAGTAGTGGCTCCTCTTCCCCAATGCGCCTTGCCAAAAATGAACAAATACGGTTTAGCACTGCATACTACCACTCCCGAATTAGGTTTAGCTATCAGTAATTTTGCTGATGATTTCCGTTCTGATGTATGGAAATTAGAACGTAACGTTTCTAATTTGATGCATCAATATTTGATGGAATTTATTAAACCTCAAACTTGGGCTGACATGGCATTTGTTGCTGTAGCAAGGGGACCTGGTGGTTTTACGGGTACTCGTATTGGGGTTGTAGCAGCCCGCACTTTAGGACAACAATTAAATATTCCAGTGTTTCCGATTTCTACTTTGGCCGCAGTAGCGTGGGAAAATAGAGGTGATAATGATGCAGCGATCGCCGTACAAATGCCCGCACAAAGAGGTAGGGTGTTCGCCGGGATTTATCAAGTGAGTAGGGATGGTAGTGGACTTACTACTGTAATGCCAGATACGGTTATAGTGCCGCAAGTGTGGCAAGAGAAATTAGATAGTTGGCATGAGAATTATCAGCTTGTGGAAGCAAATTCTGGGTTAGCTGCAACGGTGACAAGTATTTTGCAATTGGCGTATTTAGATTGGCAACAAGGAAAATATCCAGATTGGACAGAAGCCTTACCGTTTTATGGACAACATCCGGTTAATGGGTAGTTCGGATATGCCGTGTTCCTGTTGGGGTTATTCTACCATGAAAGGTTAAAACCTTTCTACTCGTTTTCATCTCCGCGGATTTTTCCACGGAGTTTACAACTTTGTTTTTTATAATTTATAGTAAAAATGTCAAAAATTTTAAACCAATTCCTTTTTTAAAAATCTGAGTACCTGTTTATCGAATTCAACGGGGTTAACTAGATTGGATGGGTCTATTGATTGTTCTAATATTATGAACTCAGAGTTAGGTAATGAATCTGCAATTTTGCGGTTGATTTCAATAAAGAACTGACCAAATTCTGCACCTACAATTACTAAAGCAGGTATGGTTATAGATTTCAGTTGATCTAACACATTGATTTGATTAATCGCGAACCTTGCCAATATCATCTGATTTAAATCTACATTCAAACTAACTTTCTCAAAATACTCTTGAGCAACGTAAGCATATGTAGCTTTGTATGTAGAATGCATCCCTTTCGCCAGCATATTTTTACCTAATATCTTGAATAGGTAAAATCCAAATACCGCGGAAATACCTAACATTTTCTCTTTGAATGTGCTCAATTCCCCAAATGAGTCAGCAATAATAATTGTTTCCACCATATCTGGATGAGCAACTAGGAATGATTGGGCTATGACTCCACCCATGCTAGCTCCGATTAGAGTACACTTTTCCACATTGTTATTCTCTAAAAGCCAGCTAATCTGATTATGCCAATCAGATAAATCGATATTGCTCAATTTTGAAGATAGCCCATGACCAAACAGGTCAGGCACCACGACATGATACCCTAGTGAAGCATACCTTTGCATTTGCGGTTGCCACATAGCATTGTCTGCACCAATTCCGTGTAACAACAATAAGGTTTTAGAAGTACCATCTCTCGTGAGGGGTGGTTGCGAGCCAAATGTTTTATAGTTGGTTATAGTACCGTCTGGATTTTTGAGTATCAATTTATATTTCTTTTGATTCAAGAAGTTTGGCTAAATATTTATTTTACTGATATAGGACTCAGGTGCCTGTAACAATGGGTGGTTGGTGCGTGACAGATTGCTCAACTACACAAAGAGACAACTTCAGTAGAGAATAACTTCGGAATTGGTAATTGTTTTACCATTCGTTTTCCTGAATCGGATTTTTACTTAAATTAAGTATTCGATTAGCTTCACTCATATTGGCCTTAGAAATGCCTAGATTAAGCGAAGCTAATCAATACTAATTTTTTCATTTTCTTGAAAAGAAAATAAACATCACAACTAATGTGAAATTGGATAATTCACTGGGAATCAATTAACTTGAATCCCCAATGCTTCAAAACCGCGATCGCAACTTCTCTCTCGACACCTTCATAAACCTCCCATTCGGAACCAGTATCTTTGGGGTGCCCTTCACCAACATGGCCTGCAACTTTGATTACTGGAAAGCCTTCCACGCGGTGGCGCTCCATTCCTCTTGGAAGAGCTAGTTTAACTTTGCGGCCTATGAATTTAGATGTGCTTGCATTAGCTACAGTTTCACGGACTAAACAAATATCACCAGCAGTTCCCCAAGTAGTAGAGTAGATGTAGAGAAACGATATATAGCTTTTGGGTTTGATGGGTCTTTTTATAACTTGCATTATCTGTAATTATTACTCATCGTTCTTTGCTAAAGGATTCCATTTAAACGGTGACAACACCATCTGTAAAAGATTTTCCTCTAAATTATCGTTCTAAATCTAACTTTAACTCTAACTAGAGCGAAATAAGCAATCGCACACAAAACTTACGCACGCAGCAATAAAACGAGCATTTATAAATTAACATCCGCGCAAAGTTGGGCAAAACGATCGCTCTACCCAACCTTAAACAATCTTTAAATAATAACTTTCTAAAACCCCATCACCTCCGCAACAGTTTTGATATCCGCTTCAATCCCTTGAGTAAATTGACTCTTATTATGTTTAATCGCTGTATCTGGATCTTTCAAGCCATTACCAGTTAACACGCAAACAACAGTGGCACCAGTGGGAACTTGGTCTTTTACCTTCAATAAACCCGCCACGGAAGACGCACTAGCTGGTTCGCAAAAAACGCCTTCTTCCCCAGCTAATAGTCGATAAGCTTCTAAAATTTCTTCATCGGTGACGGCGTTGAATTCACCCGTACTAGCCGCCTGAGCAGCTACTGCTTTATCCCAACTCGCAGGATTACCAATTCTAATAGCTGTAGCTAAGGTTTCTGGATGAGTTACTACTTTACCATTCACCAACGGTGCCGAACCTGCTGCTTGAAAACCCATCATCTTGGGTAAACGTCCGCATTTACCATCTTGATGATATTGACAAAAACCCATCCAGTATGCTGTGATATTTCCCGCATTCCCTACTGGAATACATAGCCAATCTGGAGCATCTCCTAAAATATCTACAACTTCAAAAGCGCCGGTTTTTTGCCCTTCCAAACGATAAGGGTTAACGGAATTTACCAAAGTTACCGGATATTCTTGAGCTATATCCCGAACAATTTCTAAAGCCTTGTCAAAATTTCCTTTAATTGCCAGAACTTCGGCACCATATACTAAAGCTTGTGCTAATTTACCCAGCGCTACATAACCGTCAGGAATGATCACAAAAGGACGCATTCCGCCGCGCCTCGCATAAGCTGCTGCTGCTGCCGAAGTATTACCGGTACTGGCGCAAATTACTGCCTGGGCACCAGCTTCCTTCGCTTTGGAAACCGCCATTGTCATTCCCCTATCTTTGAAGCTACCAGTAGGGTTCAAACCGTCGTATTTCACAAAAACACGTACTTGTTTACCAATGAGTTGTGCAATCGATGGCACGGGAATTAAAGGTGTATTGCCTTCCAAAAGCGTAACAACCGGGGTATTTTCGCTTACGGGTAGGTATTGGCGATACTGTTCGATTAGTCCCTGCCAAGGTTGGCGGTGAAATTTTGCAGCAGACAGGCTCGAGGTCACAGGATTTTATAAAGCTACTTAATTTGAACTGTAATGTCGAATGACAGTTTATCCTTTCTACTATATCAATAGGAAGCACTAGGATAACTTTTTCTGAAAATTTTGGCGGGTATGGGGCTTGGGGAGCCACTATGCTACCATCGGGGGTAGAGGGGGAAGAGTGAGTAGAAGTTTTAATTCCTAAGTGCTAAATTCCGGTAAATTTTCTCTTGGGAACAAAATCCCCGTCCCTTGTGTCATCCAAAATGTGTTGCGTAGCAAAAAAAATCGTTTATATTGCAGCAATTAATACAATCTATACAAAATTTTAATTATTCTTTAAATTCCACTATTATAATATCTCTAATGGTGTGAGTAGAGTTGTGGAGTTAATTAGTAGTATGTCTGTATCTTCTGTTTCTGAACGCAAAGCTGAATATTCCAAGGTCAGTTCGACAAATACTCTGTATCAGATCGATCAACAAGTTAAGCTACTGGATTTGCAAACTGAGGTAGATATGTTATTGCTACAGTTGCAAAAAATTAAACAACGAAAAGAGGTTCCTACTCACGAATAATCATGATCTTATGATTGCAAACGCTGCTTGCCTGTAGTTCCGATACTTGTATTAAATTACATCTATGGGCAAGCATAGGATTGATAGAGATGCTGTTTTTTCTATCACCGCTTAATTAATTATTTTCTGTTCTCTTCTATAAGTAGGGTAGCATTCTATTCTGCTTATATTTTTTAATTAAGTATTAACCACGATACTTGTATATTATTTTAGCACTATCGGACACAGTATTGGGTAGGTAAAGGTGCCTTTTTTGCTTTTGTGCTTGATTATTAGTGGCTAACTGTGTGAGGATTCTACCCCTACTCCGCGAGAAGAAATTGTTTTCTGGCCCGAAAGGAGTAAAATATAAAAGTTTGATATTATTGCTGTTTTTTAGTTGCTCGTTAAATCTACTTATGACTCTACAGAAGTTTTAGTAAGTAATTTTACTCTGTTGAATTTAACCGAATCATTAACAAGAGTAGTAATTACTCCGGATTAAAGTTGTGTTAAAAGCTTTTGAATATAGGTTTGAGAATCTTTGGGCGTTTCCGATTGTGTTGTGAGCCATGAATACGCTTGGTTTGTACCTTGTTGGGATGCAATGATTAAAGCTTTCCAAGCTTGTACTTCTGAGCGATTGGGGTTTATTTCCAATGCTGCATCAATGCGATTTTTTAACCTTCCCCTGTCGGCTTTGAGTAAATTTTGGATTTCTGTAGCATTTTGGGCTGATGCTTCAAATACTTTTAAAGCTTCCCCCCATCTTCCATCAATTAAGTAAGCTAATACCTGTTGGGAAGGACTTGCCCAGCTTGTATTGGCTAATTTTTTGGTAAGTTGAGAATGTAGGCGAATGAAATCAATTTGTGCTTTCGCCTCTGATGGTATCTTCCCTTTGTGCTGTTTTTCTATCAATTTCAACTGTTTATAAGCGGGTGTCCATAGTCCATTTCGGGCAATTAACAGCGCATCTTTGTAAACGGAGTCTTTCAAAGTGGGTGGTTTGAGGGTGATTTGGGATAACTTGATTGGGTTAACGACAAATTCACTTGGTTTAACTTGGTAAACTCGCAGACGAGGTTCTAAACCTACTGTTTGACGCACTACTAATTCTTTATCGCCGCCACCAGTTACCTGTTGCCATTGAGGTAAATTTCCTGTGGGACTTGTCCAAAATATCATATTAAGTAAGTTGCGGCGCGAGGGGTTGTAATGAAGGATGTAGCCGTAAGCAGTGAGGTTTGCACCTGATGAACGGTTGCCACGTAGATAGTACCAAATTCCCGGCTTTGGCGTATCTTTTTTAAAGCGTCCTATTTCTGTTATGGGTAGAGGAATACTCGAACCGGTTTTTTCTTCTACATTTGCCTCTACTAAGGGGGCAATTACTTCGTATTCTTCTGGTCCGGTAACGGAAAATTGAGTAGTTAAATGATAATATTTTTCAGTGCCCGATTGCCATTCAAAATCTGTTGCTAGGTGGTAAGTCCTAAGTTCAACTATATTTTTACAGTCTGAGTGACAATTCCGACGCTGGCGTAAAATGGGTAATAAAAAAGATTTATTGGTATCGCTCTCTAAGGGAAGAATTTTTCCCGCAATACGTTTTTGTTTTTTGATTTCTGCTTGGATTTCTGCCATTGTATGAGGGCGTTGTTTTTGATTTGAGGTAGTTTTCGCCCATTTAGGTAAAAAACGATTTAACCAACTTACCTGGTGCGGATTCAAAATACACAGAATACTAATCCAGCTAATAGCCATAACTAAACCCGCACTTCCCAATAAAGTTGCAGCAGCCAAGGTTGATGTCGTCAAATTTTTTTGTTTTTTGACTTTCTTGACGCGACTTGAATAAGAACGAATTCTTTTAGAAGCAGCAGTTTGATCCTTAAGATTATTTTGCGATTTTTTGATTTTTTTTCGGAGTTTACGAACCTTTGTATTAGGCTGTGTTTGATTTTTTTTACAAGGTTTTGGTGGAGGCGAGGTATTTGCCATACTAATCGTTACTCGATTAAGGGATTTTGCAGAAAGTTTGCTCAAAGTCGGGAGGCAATCGGAGCAATTTCTGTTTGTCAAATTTTCCAGGATGGATTTTAGATTTACTCCTACAGGATTTGTTCCACAATCTAAAAATATTAATTGTCATAAAAGATACTTGATTTTCATCTAATATCTAAGATTACTCTGTCAGTAAATTACATGATTTTTTTGCTCTTGGATCGCGGCGAAAATACAGTTGATAATAAAAGTTAATCAAAATCGCTTCAATTTACTTGATGAATTTTTGATTTTTAATTCCTCGTAACAGTACTAGCTTTTTTTTTTATACTTACGCTTCAGGAATCTTGCCGAAAAATTATTAAGTCTACTATTTGATAAATTACGTACGATCACCCATGCCATTACGAGAAATTATTGAATAAGCTCTACCGTTGTATATAAACAAAGTTTTACAAGGTGGAAAATAGTAAATCTTCGCTAATTATCTGTTTTTTAGCTGCGGGAATTTTCGGATTTCCAGATAAAGCAACTTCATCTGAATATACTGATTTGGATTTTCCTATAAAAGAGGCGGTGGGGAGAAAACAGTTGAATAAGTCATCTTTGGATGAAAATCCAATGGGACAAGTTAATTCAGTTTCTCAGCTTCGAGACGTACAACCAACAGATTGGGCGTTTCAAGCATTGCAATCTTTGGTAGAACGTTATGGATGTATTGCGGGTTATCCAAATGCTACTTATCGGGGAAATCGTGCTTTAACTCGTTATGAATTTGCTGCGGGTTTGAATGCTTGTTTGGAAAGAGTAAATGAATTGATAGCTACAGCAGTTAGTGATATAGTTAACCGCCAAGATTTAGCAACTTTACAAAGATTGCAGCAAGAATTTGCAGCGGAATTAGCCACCTTGAGAGGACGAGTCGATGCACTAGAATCCCGCACTGCCGATATTGAAACCAAACAATTTTCAACTACCACTAAACTTAGCGGAATCGCGATCGTTGGTATTCAAGGGCGTGGAGAAAATCGCGGTGATATCGATCCTAGAGATGGCGTAAAAGATACTGATGACCCGGGTACTAATACTAATGTCATAAACTTTAATTACTTATTCCTCACCAGCCAATTCTCCCCCCGCAGTTTCTTGGTAACGGGGCTTATCGCTGCGGATGGTTCTACACAACCGAAATTAACTAATGATTTCATTCTTGGTTACGAAGCTCCTCCGGGAAATGATTGGTTTTTAAGCGATCTGCGCTATCACCAACTTCTCACTAAAAATTTAGCGATGATGGTGGGAACTAACGGCGTTGATATGGTACGTGCATTTCGGGGTCCCAACCGTGCTGAGAGTGCAGCGAATGGCCCTTTATCGTGGTTTGCACAAAGAAACCCGATTTTGAATTTTGATTTTGACAATGGTGGTATTGCTTTTGATTGGCAATTCGCCAAACGTGCCAGTTTCCAAGCTATTTATAGCGCTAAGGATATAGCAAATCCGGGAAAACGCGGAGGTTTATTTGATGGAAGCACAACCGCGGCTGCACAATTGTTACTAACACCTGCTAAGACATTAGACGTAAGTTTATATTATGTTAATAATTATTCAACTAATGGTTTCTTATCAACTTTTGCTGGCGATAGCTGTTTAACTGCTTTAAATTGTTTTACGGGAACTTCTAGACCTTTGCAAACAAATGCTGTTGGTGCTACCGTCAATTGGGAGATTTCACCACAAATTACCTTAGGTGGTTGGGCTGGTTATACTAATTCTTATATTCCCGGAGAATCGGGAGATGTAGAAACTACAAATTACATGGTTTATCTCAACTTTCCTGACTTATTTGGTAAGGGTAATTTAGGTGGAATTTATGTAGGGCAGCCACCAAAAATTGTCAGTAGTGACTTACCTACAGGCAGTAATGTACCCGATCTTTTAGATGGAGGTAATGGGAGCGACGGCGGGCAACCGGGAACAACCACTCATATTGAGGCTTTTTACCGTTGGCGATTGAACGATAATATCAGTTTAACTCCAGGAATTATTCACATAATAGAACCAGGACATACACCTGATAGCGACTCAATTACTATCGGTATTTTAAGGACTAGTTTTACATTTTAATAATTGAGAATGGGGTGTGCCCGCACCCTCCGCGTGTTCGGGAAGCGTCTGCGGAGGAGATATGGCCATGAGGGATTGAGGATTGAGCATGGGGATACAATGCGAAAGCTGGTGCCGTACACTCACCGTCTTATTTATCGTTTCAAGTTAATAGAATTGTCACACATCCTACAAGAAAAATGTGCGAGTTAAATAAGTAATAGTAATTTATCCGAATATTCATCTTTTCAAAGATATTTAATCGACTCTATATCCATATTTTTCTTGTAGGATGTGTGACAATTCTATTAACTTGAAACGAT
>JBCBQE010000027.1:0-298 GCA_039820385.1 Cyanobacteria bacterium J06635_10 | reverse complement strand
AAATTGTGCGTTTTAAATATGTAATCTTAATTTATCCTAATTTTATTTTTTTAAATGTTTTTTAATCGACTCTATATCCATATTTTTGGATAAAAATTTTATATAGTTATATCGTTTAATAGATAAATATGCCAGATAGTATGTTGAATATTGCAACAATTAAATAAATAACCTGTTTCAGTATTTTTTCTCTTGGAAATATAATTGCTTTAGGATTAAATTTTGGATAGTTGCACTGGATACTTATCTCACAGAAATTCAGCTTTTTTAAAGTATTTATGAATAGTGTATATATTAA
>JBCBQE010000026.1:0-18144 GCA_039820385.1 Cyanobacteria bacterium J06635_10 | reverse complement strand
CACCCTATACTAACCAGGCAGATAAGTCACGATTAATTAGTTCTTGTAGCTTCAAAATATCCTCCCGATAGTATTCTAAAAGCAGTGAACGTTCATGGGATGACTGTGGTAAACTACTCTTTGTTTTTCCATTTAATTTCAGAAGCTGGGATCGCAAAATTTGTCGTCTTTTTTCTGATAAAAACATTTTTAAAAAACTGGAGACTAAAGTTCTAAAAGGATTTTTTACTCGTAATAGGTAATTCAAAGTTTTATTTTTAGGAACTTGTGCAACCTGAGATTTTTGGGATGTGTCTGGTTTAAACATTGAGTCAACATTTAAAAAGCTATAAATATCTTGCATTAATTCCACAGCATCTTGGCATAAATCATCATACAAGTAAATCTTGATATTCTCTTTTGAAAATGCATCAAAATAATGTTTCAGGGGTTCATAATAAAGACCTTTACGTAGTGTAAAAGATTGTTGAGGACGGTGTTTAAGTTGTTCCTCTAAAGTTTGGGGTTGACCAATAACATCCCTTATATGCATCAGATAATCAGAGTAGGCTCTATCTACTGGATTTCTAAGAATAGCAATCAGTTTCACATCAGGAAGTACGGCTTTAATCCTTTGCACAGACTCTTGATGATGAAAAAGATAGTTTGGGGACACTTCCCCAATAGCTGTTTCATCGGTGACAGCCTCAAATAACTGACAATATTTTTCCAAAGAATAAATGCCATTACGCTTTTTTGCCTGAACCTCAGGTGATGCATTTTCCCAATCTTTTTCAAAGAAGTTAGTTTCCTTGATAGGACTCATGTAAACCTGAGGATGTTGCTTGAGATAATTATAAATTGAGGTTGTTCCGGCTTTTTCGATGCCAAAAACAATAAAATTTGGGAGACTCATATTACATTACCTAAAATGAAAATAATTCTTTTGAGTATCATAGCTTTAAGTTATGATTGAAGTCTTCCGTATATATCTGGACTTTAAGAAAAAAGGTGGATAAAAAAGATTAATCAGCAGATAGGCAAAGAGTTATAAAAGAACAGCATTGTTTCAATTTAAATAGGGAGCATCCCATTTTTTATTTAGCGAGCAAAGATTAATCCATTATGATAAGCACAACTACCAAAGAAATGATCGCAAGGAAAGGGACAGATAGTAAGCTGAAAATAACACGTTTAGTTTAAATGCCTGTGATATAACTAATATCACTTGGTGCATTCGGGATATTCCCTGTAACTAGTGGTTGTTTAAAATCAACATTTGTACAGGAAAAACCCTGATTTGATTAGGATTTTAGGCGTTGCTGATGCGAAGTATGAATTAAATTTTATGGATTGCCGAAAGCTATGTAGAGACCTTACATTGTAACCTCTCAAAATCTAAATTCCGCCACGAGGTAGGCAACGCCGGATTTTAGTTAGTATTTATTGAGAGTTTGAGCAGATGAAAACCGAGAATTATTAATTGATCGCCGTGCCCGATTGAAAAACTTTGCCAATTACTTCTTCTACGGGTGGCTCAGTAACTGTTAAATCAACAACCTCTAACTCATTTAAAATACGCGATACCGTACTAGTGAGTTTCTCTTGAGGAATCATAAAGCCAACCATTCTGCCATCTTGGACTTGGATTTCGCCGAAACTCTCTAATAAAGTTGTATCTGTGGGTTGTGTTAATTCCACATTAACTACCCGATAAGGCGCAAATCTTTCCAAAAGTCCATCCAAGCTACCATCATACATTAATTCTCCTTGGTGAATTAACAGCACCCGTTCGCATAAAGCCGTGATATCTGCCATGTAATGGCTAGTTAACAAAACCGTTGCTTGATAGCGTTGATTGTATTCGCGCAAAAAATCCCGGACGTTAACTTGAGCATTAACATCCAATCCTAAAGTTGGTTCATCTAAAAATAATACCTGGGGACGATGTAAAAGTGCTGCTAATAACTCAGCCTTCATGCGTTCTCCCAAAGACATTTTCCGTACGGGTTGAGTGAGTTTACCTTCAAGTGAAAGCATTTCGGTTAATTCTCCCACTCGCGTGCGGAATTCTCGATCAGAAATATTGTAGACAGCAGCGTTAATCTTTAAAGAATCAAGTGCTGGTAAGTCCCATAATAGCTGCTGTTTTTGTCCCATTACTAAAGTAATTTGCTGCAAAAAAGCTGATTCGCGACGAAATGGAATGCTCCCTGCAACTCTGATATTACCTTTACTCGGATGAATTAAGCCGGTGAGCATTTTAAGAGTAGTAGTTTTTCCGGCACCATTTGCTCCCAAAAAACCTACTACCTCGCCAGGTGCAATTTCAAAAGAAATATTATTGACAGCTTTAATTTCTCGGTACTTGCGCTGGAAAAAATGATTAATTGTGCCTTGAATACCTGGTTGTTTAAGGGCGACTGGATAAAATTTGCTCAAATCTTGAGCAATGATGATAGACATAGACTTGATTTTAGGTGATGCACGATTTAATGAGTAATAAGTAATGAGTAATGAGTTAGGAGTTAGGAGTTAGGAGTTAGGAGTAATGAGTAATGGGCGTTGCTGAATTCCGGTATGAATTTAGATTTTGAGACGTTACAATGTAACGTCTCTACATAGCTTTGGGCGAACCATAAAATTTAATTCATACTTCGCATCAGCAACGCCTAAAAATCTATACCCCTGTACTCACTGCTCACTGTTGACTGTTGACTGTTCACTGATTAACGCAAACGCCCAGATCGTAAAATGCTAATGATTAACCATAGTCCTAATAAACTCGCGGCAGCAAACAAGACGTTACTGATAAGAGATAATTGAGCAGTTTGAGCGTTTGTGGAAATAATTGCTGCACCCATGATCAGCGAACCTACTAATATACTGAAAGATAGTCGATTAGCTGCGTCGTCTGTGGTGCGTCGCAAACCATCAAAACCTTTAACAGTTAAATTCCATTGTAAAGTTTCTGTTGTTACTCGCTCTAATAAGTATTCAATTTGACGGGGGAATTGTAAAGAAAGACTTTTTAAATCTAGCGCGGTTCTCAAAAGTGAACGAACGGGTGCATCTCCTACTAATTGTTGACGAAATAAGTCTGTTAATAATGGTTTAATTTCTTCTAAAAAGTTAAGTTCTGGATTAAATCCTCTGGCTAATCCTTCTAAATTAGCGATGGTTTTGGCGTACAATCCCATGTTACTAGGTAAGCGGATGTTGTTGTTGCGAGCAACTTGGAAAGTTTCGTAAACGATTTCGGAAAAATTAAGTTGAGATAAGCTGAGGTTGAAATATTTTCGCAACATCCGATCGTAATCATTTTCCAGACGCGACATATCTACCGGTTTGGAAGAACCTGCCAACTGCAAAGTCAATTGAGCGCATCTTTGAGCATCTAAATCCACAATCGCGAGCAACATTTCGATTAATATTTGCTGGGTGCGGGGATCGAGTCGTCCTACCATACCACAATCTAAGAGGGCTACGCGACCATCTTTGAGATAAAATATGTTGCCGGGATGGGGATCTGCATGAAAGAATCCATCAATATACAATTGCTGGGAAAAGACTGCAAATAACAGAGTGGTAATTCTTTTACGTTCGGCTTCGGCACTCCCACCATTATTATCATTTATATCCGCGGATAATATAGGCGCACCATCAAGCCATTCCATCACCATTATTCTTGGTGTAGTTAACTCCCAATAGATTTGAGCAACTACTATATCCTTGGGATCGAACCAGCGACTTTGGGATAAATTGCGTCGTAGTTGATCGGTAAAACCAGCTTCTCGGGTAAAATCTAATTCTGCTTTTAATGCACTACAAAATTCATCGGCGATCGCTTTTATTTCGTTGGCTTCTCCAAAATCAGTACGAGCAACTAATTCAGCAATACCTTGAATTAAAGCAATATCTTGGTCAACAGTTAGGTTAATTCCGGGACGCTGTACCTTAATCGCAACATCCTGCCCATTGACAAGAGTAGCTTTATGTGTTTGAGCGATGGAACCAGCAGCTACAGGTACGGGGTTAATTGTAGCAAAGCTTTCTTCTAAGGGGCCTTTTAGCTGTTTGCGAATAAGTATTTCTACATCTGCCCAAGGCACCGGTGGAACATCATCTTGTAGAGTTGAAAGTTCCTCAATATAGGATGCATTCAACAAATCTGGACGAGTAGAAAGTAATTGACCCAGTTTAATATAAACAGGACCTAAATCCACCAAAATATTCTTTAATACCGCAGGAGTTGGTAGCTGGGGTTCATCGGCTTTACCAACGGTAATCAGCCGTCGCATATAATCCCAGCCATTGCGGAATAAAACTTCAATAATTTCTCTTTGACGAGGAACGGTTTGAGTTAGAAACATTTTCTAATAATAAAGATAAATAGGTCTAAGAGTAAGGGGTAAGGGGTAAGGGGTAAAATTCTCCCCATCCCCCCATCTCCTTATTTCCCATCCCCCTAACTGTTGATATTGTTATACTGGGAAAATAGCTTTTAGGCTTCTGTCAAGGGTTTGAAGTTTTGCTTCATTTATTTTGACGATTGATATTAGGTTCCCAAATTTAGGTAACCGAGAACAGATTTTCACTGCTCTGGGTTGCCTAAAGTTAATTTCTAATATTTATTGCATATTAGTACATATCTACTTTAAAGTAATTCGGTAAAGCGGGAATCAGATTGCAGAGTTTTGAGTAGCTGCTTAATTTCCTGGGTGCGTTCTTTTTTAACAATTAGGGTGACATTCTTGTCGCGGACGACGACGACATCATCAAGTCCAATAGTAACAATTACATCATCATCGTTGCTGGCGTAAATGATAGCTCCTTGGGTGTCTAATCCCACATGAGTAGCTAATTCGACGTTTGGTTCTTTTTCTTTTTTGAGCAGTCTTTCAATGGCGTTCCAATCTCCTAAATCGTCCCAGCCAAATTCTACTGGTAAGACGTATGCTAGATTGGTCTTTTCCATTAAGGCATAGTCTACGCTTAATTTGGGCAGTTCGGGATAAATTTCGGGACCATTTTTTTCGATGGGTTCGATGATTTCTGGAGCGTGGGTATATAGCTCTTTAATAACAACACCTGCTCGAAAAATAAACATGCCGCTATTCCAGCTAAATTGTCCGGTTTGTAAAAAAGTTTCCGCTGTTTCGCGGTTGGGCTTTTCAGTAAAGCGGTTAACGTGATAGGCTGGCAAGTTGTTAAAGCTACCAAATTTTTCACCTTGTTCTATGTAGCCATAGCCTGTTGATGGAAATGTTGGTTTGATTCCCAAGGTGACGATCGCCGGGTTTGTTGCCGCTAACTCTGCTGCTGCACTTAATGTACGTGCAAATGCCTCTCGATCGGCAATCCAGTGATCCGCAGGGAAAAAACCAATAATCGCGTCTTCACCATAACGCTTTTTAATTTCCAAGCTTGCCCAAGCGATCGCCGCTGCTGTATCTCTTCCTTGTGGTTCTACAAGCAAGTTGGCTTGCGGTAATTCGGGTAATTGCTCCTTAACACCTTCTGCTATCAAGCTAGAAGTGATCACCCACAGGTCATCCCAACCATCAGTCAAGGGTAGCAGTCGGTCAGCAGTAGCTTGCATCAAGCTACGTGAGGTGCCATCAAGATTTAAAAATTGCTTAGGTCTGGTTCGTCGAGAAAGGGGCCAAAAACGTTCGCCTTTACCACCTGCAAGAATTACTGGGAATAAACGATTAGTCATGTTGTCTTTCCAACCTAATTTACAACACTTTAAGTGTACAGCCGCCTTCAAAAGTGGCAATATTTTTAGCTTCAATTAAGATTACGTTTAAGGATTGGTTAGTGGGGAGTTAGTCGTGGTTAAACAAGTGGAAAGTTGGAACAATAGAGAAACGAATTATCGGGGACAAAACTTACAAAGCCAAGCTCCTGTAGGTAGTCAGCTAGTTAAGGTTGAGCCCAAAGCTAGTAAAAAAACCAGTTCTATGCCCAGTCAGCTTTATTTAAGATTGGGTTTGGCAATGCCCAAATGGCTGTTTTGGATTCTCACAGTTGTAGTTGGGATCACTTTATCCGGGTTACTGGTATCAAGTTTGGCGCTTTGGACTCCGTTATGGAGTGGAATGGAGAAAACTGATTCGGAGTTGGAATGGTCGGGAATAGATCCTGAGGATGCACCATTACCTGGGGCTTTGTGGAGTAACATTTCCCAATACCAGCTGAGAAAACCGATGAATATTTTGATTTTGGGAGTCGAACCCATACCGGGTACGCTTTCAGGTTCGCCGGAAAGTTTTGCCGGAAACAGCGATACCATGTTACTGGTGAGAGTTAATCCCCGAAATAAAACTATTCGGGTACTTTCAATTCCCAAGGATACGATGATATCAATTCCGGAAAAGGGATTAAATAAGGTATCCCAAGCTAACGCTTCTGGCGGCCCAGTTTTAGCGGCGCGGGTGGTAAGTCGTAGTTTGAGTAATGCGCCGATTCACCGCTACATTCGCATTTCTACTGCTGGCATGCAACAATTAGTGGATCAATTGGGAGGAGTAGAAGTATTTGTACCCAAGCCCATGCAGTACAGAGATTCCGCTCAAAGACTATCGATTAATTTAGTCGGTGGCTGGCAAACTCTTAATGGCAAACAAGCAGAACAATATGTCCGCTTTCGGGAAAAAAATGCTGGGGATTTAGAAAGAGTACAGCGACAGCAAACAATGTTGTTGGCTTTACGGGAACGTCTTTGGAGTCCTAAAGTTTTACCTCGATTACCGCAGTTAATTAGGGTAATGCGAAAATATTTTGACACCAATTTGAAGCTAGAAGAAATGATGGCATTAGCCAACTTCACTTTAAAGGTGGAGCGAGATAATTTTCAAATGGCATTATTACCGGGAATTTTCAGCCGTTTGAGTGCAGATCCAGATAGTTACTGGCTGAATTTAAACGGACAAGGAGACTTACTTGCCGATTACGCTGGAGTAAACTTAGCTAGTCTCAAAGGAAATAAAAAGCCAATAACCAGCTTAAAAATTGCTATTCAAAATACAGACAATCGACCACAAAAAACTCAACAAGCGATCGCAATCCTGAAAAAACAAGGTTTTACTCAAGTGTATGCCGTGCCAAATTGGTCGGACAAGCGAGCAAAATCTGAAATAATCGTACAAAAGGGTAATAAAGGCGCAGCGAGAGAATTACAGAAAATTTTAAACATCAACTATATTGATGTATCTGCTACTGGCGATATAGAATCTGACCTAACAATTCGTATTGGGAAAGATTGGGAGTAGTTGGTTGGAATGTGGTTAGTAGGAACGTTGTTGGTTGTTGGTTGTTGGTTGTTAGTAGGAACGTTGTTGGTTGTTGTAATAATTACTATCCATTAACCACTATCTACTAACTACTATCTACTCACTGACCAACTTTGAGGATAATAAAAGTAGTTAGTAGTTGATTATTCTAATAACCAGTATCCAATAACAACTATCCACGTTCCAACTATCTATTAACCAAATTTGAGGATAATGAAAAAAATTCTTGTTCGTCTTTTAGGTTTGTTTGTCGTTATATGTCTGGCGTGCTTGTGGGTACTACTTGATGCTCATCCAGCTTTCGCTCAAACAAACACGATTAATTACAGTAGCACAAATTTAACAAACCGTGATTTCTCTAATCAAGATTTAACCGGAGTTAATTTTATTGCCGCCGAAATGCGGGAAGCTAATTTTCAAGGTTCCAATTTAACAAACGCCATGTTTACCAAAGGCAATTTACTTAGAGCTAATTTAGAAGGCGCAGACTTTACAGGAGCATTGGTAGACCAAGTAACAATGGATTTTGCTAATCTGAAAAATGCCAATTTTACTGAAGCAACAATGAGCCGCAGTCGTTTTTTTGACGCTGATATTACCGGTGCCGATTTTACAGATGCCATAATCGATCGCTATCAAATCAAATTGATGTGCGATCGCGCTGATGGAGTGAATCCGAAAACTGGGGTTTCGACACGATATAGTCTTGGATGCCGGTGAGGAAGAGAGGGGAGATAGGGGGAAGTTAAAAGTCAAAAGTCAAAACTCCGGTGGTACTAACTCCTAACTCCTAACTACTAACTCCTAACTCCTAACTCCTAACTCCTAACTCTTTACAACTTTTTTGTCAAAATGTGCCTGACATATTCTTCAATTTTGGGTTTAATATTTTCAGATATCTTGGATTGGAGAATTTTCGGGTACTATTTGTGACGAAACAACAGGATAAACCGTCTCGTTCGTTTGCTAATATTGCTGGCATTGTCGCTATTGCTACTCTAATTAGCAAAGTTTTTGGTTTGGTAAGGCAGTTAGTTATGTCTGCTGCTTTTGGCTTGGGACCAGCTTCTGCTGGATTTCAATATGCTTATACAATACCTGGGTTTCTACTGATATTACTGGGGGGAATTAATGGTCCTTTTTACAGTGCAGTAGTCAGTGTCTTAGCTAAACGGGATAAGAAAGAAGCTGCGCCGTTAGTAGAAACGATTATGACGCTGATTGGTGGAATACTGCTTGCTGTTTCCATTGTTTTGTTTATTGGTGCGCCTCTATTTATTGATGTTTTGGCACCGGGTTTGCGGGAGGGAGGTAAGGAATTAGTTAGAGAAATTGCTATTCGCCAGTTACAGGTTATGGCTCCGATGGCTGTTTTGGCGGGTTTAATTGGTATTGGTTTTGGGGTGCTAAATGCTGCGAATGTATTTTGGCTTCCTTCGATTAGCCCTTTGTTTTCTAGTAGTGCGGTTGTTATTGCTGTAGGTATTCTCTACCTGCAAGTTGGAAACAAAATCAGCACTACGGAATATGCGATGTTGGGGGGAACTTTTTTAGCTGGGGGAACTTTAGCAGGAGCACTTTTGCAATGGTTTGCGCAGTTAGCAGCCCAGGCACAAGCTGGTATGGGGAGAATTCGATTGCGATTCGATTTTAACCAACCGGGAGTAAAGGAAGTTCTGAAAATTATGTTACCGGCAACTTTTTCTTCCGGTATGCTACAAATTAACCTTTATACTGATTTATTTTTCACTTCATTTATTAGTACTAGAGTTGCACCAGCTTTATTCAATGCTGGATTATTAGTACAAATGCCTTTGGGAATTATTTCCAATGTAATTTTGGTTCCCCTATTACCGATGTTTGCTCGTCTTACAGATCCACAAGATTGGGGAGATTTAAAGTTACGTATCCGTCAGGGGTTATTACTTTGTGCTTTTACAATGCTGCCCTTGGGTGCTTTAGTAATAGCTTTGGCAAATCCGATTGTCAAGATAGTCTATCAACGCGGTGCTTTTAATGCTGAAGATTCAGCTTTGGTTGCTTCTTTATTAGTTGTGAATGGCATCGGCATGTTTGTTTATTTAGGGCGCGATGTTTTGGTGCGGGTATTTTACGCCTTGGGTGATGGAGATACACCATTCCGCATCAGTATGGTAAATATTTTTCTCAATGCTTTATTAGACTTTTTATTTATTAGGGTTTTCAACTTTGGTGCACCAGGTTTAGTACTGGCAACAGTGGGAGTGAATTGCAGCTCAATATTAATGTTGTTATTCCTACTCAACCGTAAATTAAATGGTTTACCCGTCTTACAATGGAGTTTACCAATATTAGGTTTAGCCGCCGGTAGCGTGGTAGCTGGTGCGGCGAGTTATGCAACTTCTCAAGGTATTGAAAAGTTACTCGATTCCGAAAACTTGTTAATTCAGCTTTTGCAATTATCAATATCTGGTTTTGTCGGGTTGGCAATTTTCGGGGTTATTGCTTCGATGATGAATTTAGAGGAAGTAAATCTTTTTGTGACTCGTTTACGGCAGAAGATTTTCAAAAGGTAGGAGTTAGGGGTTAGGGGTTAGGAGTTAGGAGTTAGGAGTTAGGAGTTAGGAGTTAGGAGTTAGGAGTTAGGAGTTAGGAGTTAGGAGTTAGGAGTTAGCAAGACGGGAAGTTAGGTAGTGCGAGCATCTTGCTCGCTTTTTCGATCGACGCTTTCATTTCAGTTATCAATTATCAGTTATCAGTTATCAAGTACCCACCTCCTGGAATCGAGAGGCTTTAGTTGTGGAAAATATTTTTTTCTTGCCACTGACTGTACCGGGTTTTTGCATGCTTATTGGTCTCAATGACAATATTTTGTAATAAAAATTAATATTGTGATGATTAGAAAAAACAAACTAAAATTAGGTAGATAAGGGTTAAAAAAAATTAAGTCGGAAAAGTGGCTCAATAGAATTCCCTCATAATTCCTTTGCGACTCTTCTTGCTCGCGCATCTACACCTAGGAGAATCAGGAAATGGCAAATAATACATCTTCCAACTCAAATATGCCTACTATTGCCGGTATAGTCTCTCAAAGCGGGGATAGTTTGGATAATAACAGTTCAGACTTTGATATCTTGCTCGAGGCTCTTAAAACTGCCGATTTAGTGGAAGCTCTCGACGATACAAATGCTGATTTCAGTGTATTTGCTCCCACAGATGAAGCTTTCATTCAGCTTGCTCGGGATTTTGGCTATGAGGGTATGGATGAAGCAGAAGCTTTGGATGTAATTGTCAATGCACTCACCGAACTTGGTAACGGCGATCCAGTGCCTTTTTTGCGAGATATCCTGCTCTATCATGTTTCCCCTGATGCCAAAAACCAAGCTGAAATTAAGACTCAAACTCAGGTAGACACTCTACTAGAAGGTGCTAATTTTAAGGTTGAAGATGGTAATTTAGTAGATAACGAGCCTGACCTTATCGACCCGAGTTTTATCGACGAATTGGCAAATATAGAGGCTGCTAACGGCACGATTCAAGGTATCGATCGCGTGCTGATTCCTATCGACATACCAGGTAATGAGTTATCTAACGACTCCGATGTATCTCTGCCTACTATAGCCGATATAGTTTCTCAAAGTGGCGATGAATTTGATAACAATAGTCAAGACTTTGATATTCTACTCGAAGCTCTTAAAACTGCTGACTTAGTGGATGCTGTTGACGATCCAAATGCAGAGCTTACAGTTTTTGCTCCTACTGATGCTGCGTTTATTAAACTAGCTTCCGATTTTGGTTATCAAGGTACGGATGAGGGAGAGGCTTTTAGTGCGATCGCCAATGCTCTAACAGATTTAGGTGATGGCTCGCCAGTACCATTGTTACAGGATATACTACTTTATCACGTGTCTCCAGAAGCAAAAAACCAAGCTGAAATTAAGGCTCAAAGTCAGATAAATACTCTACTTGAAGGTGCTAGTTTTCAGGTTGAGGATGACAATTTAGTAGATAACGAGCCAGACTTAACTAACCCTAGTTTGATCGACGAATTGGCGAATGTAGAGGCTGCTAATGGTATTATCCAAGGTATCGATCGCGTGCTAATTCCGATCGATATTCCGGGTAACGACATCACCTTAGGCAGTGAAAGCGATATTTTGGTTGGCATTGAGAGAAATGACTTCTTTAACAGAAATGACGATTTCATTTTGTTTAACAACAGTGCCTATTCCATAATTTTGGATTTGGATAACATCAGCGACTTTGTTGGTGATTTGTTTAGGGGTGAAACTACCATTTCTTTGGGGAATGGTTCAAAGTTTGGTAATTTGAGTATTCAAGAAAGTGATAACTCTACTGCAATCAAAGGGGGAGAAAATATTTTAGCCGAAGTTAGTGTTTCTGGTTTCTTCTATGATGGCTTCAATTTCACCTAAATCAACCAGAGTAAATAGGTAATTATAATTTTGGTAGAGACGTTGCAATGCAACGTCTTTTTTACATAAATGGTATTAAAAAAATATGCTCAACCAACCAAGCCCATTGCAACTGATTCAAGATGAATTATTAACTCAACGTGGAATACGTCTCTTCGTCAAACGCGATGATTTGATTCATCCCCAAGTTTCTGGTAATAAGTGGCGAAAGTTAAAATACAATCTGCAAGCAGCAAGAGAGCAGCAACAAAAACGGTTACTAACTTTTGGCGGTGCATATTCCAATCATATTGCAGCGACGGCAGCGGCGGGTAAAATGTTTGGGTTTGAGACGATTGGTGTAATTCGAGGGGAATTGGTAAAGCCGTTAAATCCGACTTTATCTATAGCGCTAGAGTTAGGAATGCATTTGGTATCTGTGGATAGAATTGCATATCGGGAAGAGAAAACAGAAATCGCCGCAAGATTGCAGGATGATTTGGGAAGATGCTATGTAATACCCGAAGGTGGAAGTAATACTTTAGCGGTTAAAGGTTGTGCAGAGATAGTTGCAGAGGTACTTGAACAACTTGGTGGCGAATTACCGGATTATTTTTGTGTTAGCGCAGGTACTGGTGGAACATCTGCTGGGTTGGTTACTGCTTTGGCTGGGATGTCTTTTTTAAAGGTGTTTCCGGCACTTAAAGGTGATTTTTTGAAAGATGAAATTAATGGTTTGATATGGGAATCTGTGGGAAAAAAGTATGATAATTGGGATTTGGTGACTGATTATCATTTTGGTGGTTATACAAAATGGAATCAGAAATTAATAGATTTTATTAATGGATTTTACGAAAAATTTGGTATTCAAATTGACCCTATTTATACAGGAAAATTATTTTATGGGGTATGGGATGAAATAGAACAAGGTAAATTTAAATCTGGTAGTACAATTGTGGTGATTCACACCGGTGGTTTGCAGGGGATTGCTGGGTTTAATCAGCGGTTTGGTAAATTATTAAATGTAGAGACGTAGCACTGCTACGTCTCCCAGTATTTCGATTTTCTAACAAACAAATTTGATCGGTAAGATAGACTAATTCAAAATATAATTTATTTGTGGTCAATTTTGATAACGTAATTGAGTCATCGAAGGTTACTAATTGCATAAAATCAGGTTGTCATTATGCCTTACAGTCAATTTACCATTGACAGAGTTAAACAAGATTTTGGTCTAAAAATTGTTGAGGGAGTTCGTTTTTTCCCGGATTCAATTGAAATTATAAATCCAAGTTCAAGATTACAAAATATTTTAGAAGATTTACCGTGGGCTATAGCAGTAGATACGGAAAAAGCTCGTTCTGAGGTAATTATAAATCCCGTTCTTTTAGAAGTAAGAAGAATTTTAAATCAAGAAATTAGTGTTTTTTCGGGAGAAGAATTCAACGTTGATGCAAATGTTGGATTAAATGGTGTATGTGATTTTTTAATAAGTCGTTCCCCGGAACAATTAACTGTAGAAGCACCAGCAATTATAATTGTAGAAGCAAAAAAATCAGATTTAAAATCTGGAATCGGACAATGCATTTCAGAAATGGTAGCCGCACAGAGATTTAATGAAGCTAGAGGAAAATTTATTAATACTATTTACGGTTGTATAAGTAGCGGTACGCAATGGCGATTTCTGAAATTAGAAGCACAAACTGTAACTATAGATTTGACAGATTATCCACTTCCTCCGGTTGAGCAAATTGTGAGTTTTTTAGTGTGGATGCTTAAAGAAGGTTGATTAATGAAATATGATTGTACAACCGATACATTTACACATTAAAGTTACACTGATTCAGTTAATTTATGTAGATTGATTGTAGACAAAGTGTTGAATATGTAAATCTTAAAATTTTGGCTCAATGTTATTTAATTCTGGAATATGGGAAAGATAAAATAAAGCTCTTTCAAAATATATTTGATTAATTTCTGAGTCATGATTGTAATTCAACGTAATTTCTTTAATTTAGGCAATGTTGAAGTAGAAGTGTGTACAGATATAAAATACAGGCATTTTGTTCGTCATAATGTTTATTGGTATATTGTTCATAAAAAAAATAATCCAGATCCTGTATACAATTGTATAATTCAAAATTTGGATATAATGGCGAATAACAGACTTGAAACTGTGAAATGGGCTGGCTATCGATTCAAGTCTGAAAAAATTATTTTTGAAGAAGATAATATGGAAGTGGAAACGGTGTTACAACAATCAAAATGTTTGAGGACTTTATTCGCTATCATTATATTATTGAATATAAAGAAACTTCTTCAGACAATCTTTGTACAAGACTTGGGAATTGGTTAGAAAACAACGATTTAGATTTGTTTATTAAAAATCACATATAAAAACTTGATTTTCATTTCATAAACACGCCGACACCCTATAAGGGTGCGGCTACATCTACAAAGCCCACCTGCGTGGGCTACGTTAGACTCGAATTTTGAAGCCTGCCTCCGCAGGCTTCGTAATTGTAGCCCCAGTCTTCCAGGCTGAGGGCGGTTGAGGGCGGTTGAGGGCTAAGGGCAGGTTGCCATTCAAAGAGTAAATGTTATTGAAGCCTTAAATATGGGAAATATAAAATAATCAACTTTAAATGAACTGTATACAAAAAATGCCGAGAAATTTTACACAATTATATTTACATTCTGTTTGGGCAACTTGGGATAGATTACCTTTAGTAACGCCAGATATTCAAGATATTATTTATGCTGCTATTGCTAAACAATGTAGAGATTTAGGATGCACTGTAATTGCTATCGGCGGTATCGCAAATCATGTACATCTTTTCACAAGTTTCCTGCCTAATTTAACAATATCAGAATTAATTGGAAAGGTAAAAGGAAGTTCTTCTCATCTGATTACTCATGAAGTGAAACCAAATAACTTTTTTAAATGGCAAGGTGGTTATGGTGCATTTACTGTTAGTCGTAATGGTATTGAACGAGTAAAACATTATATTGAAAATCAAGCAATACATCACAGACAAGAAACTTTGATTTCGGAGTGGGAAATGTAGTCCAAAAGCAGAGTTTTTCGTTTCTCATCTACATCGCCGACACCCTATAAGGGTGCGGCTACATTTACGAAGCCCACTTTCGTGGGCTAAAAATCCTAGTTTTTCGTAGCCTGCGAAGGCAGGCTTCGTAATTGTAGCCCCAGCCTTCCAGGCTGAGGGCGGCTGAGAGCGTGCGGCTTATGGAGCAAATCACCCCACTAATCTCATCGCTCTCTCTTTCAAAGCTTCCCCAGTTAAACCATTAAACTCCATTAATTGCCCAGCGCTAGATGTGGTTTCCCCACGCTTCCATGAAAAAGTATCGCGCTGACAATTACTCCGCAACATAATAGGTTCTAACATCGCCGGAGCGCCACCTGTAACGCCGATTAAGGCATCTCCATCGAAAAATTGGGCAAATGTACCATCATCGATAAAATCGCCGTCTGGTTGGGAACAGGTATCCCATGCTGTATCTTGGGGACGATATAAACGACGGGGGTTGATTACGGAAACTATTTTTACTCCTATTCCTGCTTTTTGCAGTAATTCGGCTGCTTCGTAAACTGGTTTTAACATCATGTCGCCGATAACTGCAAATACTATCTTCTTATCCCCACTGGTTTCTTGTAATGCGATCGCACCATCTTTTAAACCTTGCCGTGTTTGTTCAAAGGTAGTACGAATCGGTAAAGGAGATTTACTAGCAGTAATCACAATTCCTTTATTCTTAGTTGTCACAGCCCATTCATAACAAGCTTGAATGCTGTTAGCATCGCAGGGGAATAATGGGAATATATTACCGTTACGCATCATGGAAGCAAAGTAAGCTTCAATTTCCGGGCGTTGATGTGTCCATCCGTTACGCCCTTGCTCTAATGCTCCGGCTGTAAATAAGGTAATTGTCGAAGGTGTAGCGCGACGTAATTCTGCCATTGCTTGAGTTACTGTCTGCCAAATCGGTAAACCGTTAATGGCGAAGGATTCGTAGGAACACCACAAACTACGTCCACCCATTAAACATAAACCGGCAGCTAAACCAGCACAAGCATCTTCACTTAAAGGTTCGTAAACTTGCCCTTGGGGTGCTTGACTATAAATGTCATCTACTGTAGGATGGATAATTTTCAAAGCTTGGTTAATATTACCAATTCCCGATGCAGCATTTCCGTCAGCGTTGGTAACTAAGAAATTCTTGTCGGTTTCTCCTACCTTACCTACTAAAATTCCCATAGCAGTAGTAGAAACTTTCGGATCTCCACCAACTTCAAATTCTTGTAAAGGTAACTTACCTAGCTCAGGTAATTGTAACTCAAATTCAGTTACGGCAGTTTTTGCAGCAGGTCCACCACCAGCGCGATCGCAATTATTCCGTACTAATTCCCAAGCTTCTATGGGTAAAGCACGTTTTTTCAATGCTTCTATTATATGAGGTGCATCTAAAGTATCTTTGGGATAAAGGTTATGAGATTTAGAACCTGTAGCGTGAACTCCGGCACCTTTGAGTTGTTTAATAATAAATACCGTCAGCTTTCCACCGAGTGCTGACTTCGCAGCTTTATCAACTCCCTCAATTACAGCTTTGGTAAACGCCAATCTCTTTTCAAAGGAAAATTCAGTACTATCAACATAATCTCCCGCTTGGTTCCGATCGTCAAAGTCTTTAGCATTAACTAAAACAACTTCCTCAAAACCGTTTCCACGCCAGTAATTTATCATCTCTTCGTTGGTTTTCAACGAAACCATACTGTGATGTTCCTGACTGTAACCATTCCATACCAATACCGGTAGGAAATTAGTAATTTTGGGGAAAGCAGTATTAAAATGCGCCATGGAACTCATGATATAAGGTTCCCCCAAACCTCCATCACCAACGGTAAAGGGAAATAACTTATCTCTATTTAAATAAGCCGCAGCCATGGCAAAATGCTGACCTTGACCTAAAGGCCCAGCAGGTGCGAGAATGCCAGGAATCATACCGGAAAGGTGTCCGAGGAGTCCGTGTTTTTCCCGATAACGCGATCGCAATTGTTCCACCGTCATAATATCCATGTCCTCTAAAGAGCGATCGAGAAACATGGCACTATAAAATCCGGGGGCATGGTGTCCTACTTCGGTGATAATATTTTTGTAACCCAGCATGACTAAAGCAGCATAAGCTTCCGCTTGAGATGCAAAACCACCAGGATGTCCCGAAGCTTTACTTCCAGTAATTTGTAATGTTAAATAGCGTAAAGCATCGGCATAAAGTAAAGTTTGGTAAACTGCTGCTGCATCTTGGGTATCGCTAATAGCGGTTTTACCTTGTTGTATGGCGCTTTGTTTGCCGTATTGATCGAAATCAGGTTTTGCCTCCCCAAAATATTGAATACCTTCGCAAAACTTGGGAACTGCGGTTGCCTTGGGTGTTGTTGCTGTCATGCCGATTACCTTATCGAAGGGGATAACTCTAAATTCTGGTTTAATTTAACAAAAATTTTACAACTTTAAGGCTCACGAGGCTAATTGTGATTTCTCAACGTATATATAAATATTGTCAATTGTTGATTGGGGTATTGGGCATGGGGCATTGGGCATGGGGCATGGGGCATTGGTGTATTTACTGGTAATAATTTATTTTTAAGGCTAAATTGGTAAGTTTTTTATTTCTGGGATTCACCAGTAACTACTAACTACTAAGTAAGTCGGCATAAATAAACCAAGCTATGTTAAAAAATGTTTTTTATCCTCAAACCCTTACTTCTATTGCCGGCTTGCCGGCTTGCCGGCTTGCCTTCCCCCAACGATAATTTTCTGTACCAACCTACTTAACTACTAACTATTTTAAAATTTGAGGAGAAATATATGAGCGAATATAAAGATGAAGATACTGGAAATCTTTGTAATGCTGCGGATGAGTATCACCAATTGGGTAATTTTGCTTATCTACAACGGCAATTTGAACAAGCACGGCAATATTACCTTAAAGCTGTAAAAATATTAGAGGATACGGGGGATTTATCTAATGCTGCTGATGAATATCATCAGTTGGGTAATATTTCTTTTACACAAGAGCAATTTGAGTTAGCTAAGGAATATTATTTCAATGCTTTGAAAATCAGGGAAAATCTAGGAGATTTATCTAACGCTGCGGAAGAATATCATCTATTAGGTATGGTTGTTGAAGAACAAGAGCAATTTGAACTAGCCAAGGAATATTATTTCAAGGCTTTGAAAATAAGGGAAAATCTAGGAGATTTATCTAACGCTGCGGATGAATATCACCAATTAGGTAATGTCGCTTATCTCCAAGAGCAATTTGATTTAGCCGAACAATATTATATCAAAGCTTTGAAAATAAGGGAAGATGTAGAAGATTTATCCAAAGCTGCTTCAGATTATCACCAATTGGGTATGGTAGCTCAAGAACAACGAAAATTTGAAGAT